>NZ_JBQJIM010000024.1:0-185910 GCF_052078295.1 Crossiella sp. CA198 | reverse complement strand
ACGTCGCTCAGGAACTCAACGGCCGTCCACGCAAAACGCTCGGCTGGGCCACCCCAGCCGAGCGTCTGCGTGATCTACTCACCGCCTAAACCACAGCGGTGTTGCAACGACCCCTTGAAACCGCCGCTGGGAAGGGCCGTTCGTGGTGGCGCTGGTTACTCGGCCGGAGCCTCGCCGGTGCGGCGGCGACGCCGCCTGCGGGCCGGGGCGTCGCCGTCGGCGGCCGGGGCCTCCGGGGCGTCGAAGGCGGGAGCCTCCGGGGCGGTGAAGCTGACCGCGGTGCTCGCCTTGCGGACCCGGGTGGCCGCGGGCTTCGTGGCCGCCTCGGCCGGAGCCTCGGTCTTGGCCGCGACGTCGGTCTTGGCCGGGGCCTTGGCCTTGGCCGGGGCCGCGATGACCTCGGCCGGGGCCTCGGTCGTGGTGGCTACCTCCGCCTTGGCGGGGGCGTCGGCGGTCTTGGCGCGGGACCGGGTGCGGGTGCGCGTCCTGGTCTTGGCCTCGGCAGGCTCGCCTGCCTCGGCGGACTCGGCGGGCGTGGCCTCGCCGCCGACGTTCTCCCCGCCCCTGGTGCGGCGGCGGCTGCGGCGCTTGGTGGCCGGGCGCGCGCCGGGGTCGTCGGACTCCGGCTTGTCCGGGCTGCCGCCGACCGGCTTGTCACTGCCCGCGCCCCTGGTGGGCCGCTTGGTGCGGTTGCGGCCGCCGCGCTTGGGGGCGTCCTCCTCCAGGTGCTCGGCGTCCAGGCCTGCCCTGGTCCGCTGGGACAGCGGCAGCCTGCCCGTCGACTTGGGGTCGATGTTGAGGTCGGTGAACAGGTGGTCGGAGGTGGAGTAGGTCTCCACCGGCTCCGGCTTGTTCAGGCCGAGGGTGTCGCTGATCAGCTTCCAGCGCGCTTCCTCGTCCCAGTCGACCAGGGTGACCGCGACACCGGTGCGGCCGGCGCGGCCGGTCCGGCCGATGCGGTGCACGTAGGCCTTCTCGTCCTCGGGGCACTGGTAGTTGATCACGTGCGTGATCCCGCCGACGTCGATGCCGCGAGCGGCCACGTCGGTGCAGACCAGCACGTCCACCTTGCCGCTGCGGAAGGCGCGCAGTGCCTGCTCGCGTGCGCCCTGGCCCAGGTCGCCGTGCACCGGGGCGACCGCGAAACCGCGTTCGGCCAGGTCGTCGGCGAGCTTCTGCGCGGTGCGCTTGGTCCGGGTGAAGATCATCGTCAGACCACGGTCGGTGGCCTGCAGGACCCGGGAGACGACCTCGATCTTGTCCAGCGAGTGCGCCCGGTAGGCGAACTGCTCGGTCAGCTCGTGCGTCTGCCCGGCGTTGACCTCCTCGGCCCGGATGTGCGTGGGCTGGGTGAGGAAGGTGCGGGCCAGGGTGATGATCGGGCCCGGCATGGTCGCGGAGAACAGCATGGTCTGCCGCTTCTCCGGCACCATGCGCAGGATCCGCTCGATATCGGGCAGGAAGCCCAGGTCGAGCATCTCGTCGGCCTCGTCCAGCACCAGGGCGCGGACCTTGCCGAGCACCAGGTCCCGGCGTTCGGCCAGGTCGAGCAGGCGGCCGGGGGTGCCGACGATCACGTCGACGCCCTTGCGCAGCGCCGCCACCTGCGGCTCGTACGGGCGGCCGCCGTAGACGTCGAGCACGCGCACGCCGAGGTGCCTGCCCGCGTCCCGGAGGTCGTGCGTGACCTGGAGGCACAGCTCCCGGGTCGGCACCACGACCAGCACCTGCGGGGTGCCGTCGCCGGGGATGGTCAGCCGGTGCAGCAGCGGCACGCCGAAGCCCAGCGTCTTGCCGGTGCCGGTGCGGGCCTGGCCGATGAGATCCTCACCACGCAGGGCCAGTGGGAGGGTCAGTTCCTGGATCGCGAAGGTCCGCTCGATGCCAGCCTCGGCCAGCGCGCGGACGATGCGTTCGTCCACGCCCAGCTCGGCGAAGGTCGGCGCGTCCGGCGGAACCGGGGCGTCGCCGCGCAGCGGATGTGAGGTGTCGCCCTCATCGGGCAGCCCGGCCTCGCTGTGATCGAGTTCGCGCAGGTCGGTGGTGTTGTCGTCGAAGGTCAGCGTGATCGCCTCTCTCATACCAGCACGTACAGCCACTGGATGCGCTCGACCGAGCCGGGCGGTGACCGGGGTCGGTCACTCCTGCCTGCGGCACGGGAGGGCGAGGCGTACGCGCACCTTTCCGTTGGGCGACTGCTGTCGCCGTCTTACTCGCCCCGCGCCGCGCAGTGTCCTCATCGTCCTTCTCGGCAGCGCGCGCCGGGCGTCGAGAGGCATTCTAGCGGCTGGAACGCCTCTCCAGGGGGTGTCGTGGCCGGATACGCTCTCCCGCATGACCGAGACGGGCAGTGCCGACGCCGGCATCGTCGATCTACTGGGTGTGCTGGCCTACGGCGAGCTGTCGGCCTTCGACCGGCTGGCCGAGGACGCGCGGACCGCACCGACGCTCTCCGGGCGCGCCGCGCTGGCCA
Source organism: Crossiella sp. CA198 (assembly GCF_052078295.1). Taxonomy (NCBI): domain Bacteria; kingdom Bacillati; phylum Actinomycetota; class Actinomycetes; order Pseudonocardiales; family Pseudonocardiaceae; genus Crossiella; species Crossiella sp. CA198. The sequence continues at coordinate 183,437 of NZ_JBQJIM010000024.1, read as the reverse complement.
CCATGGCCTCCGCCGAGATCGGCCACTTCCGGCTGCTGGAGCAGCACCTGGCGCTGCACGGGGTGGCCGTGGAGACCGCGATGACCCCGTTCGTGGCCCCCTTCGACGCCTTCCACGCCTCCACCGCCCCGCACAACTGGCTGGAATCGCTGGTCAAGGCCTATGTGGGCGATGGGCTGGCTGCCGATTTCTACCGGGAGATCGCCGGCTGGCTGGAATCGCCTGCCAAGGAGCTGGTGCTGGAGGTGCTCACCGACACCGGCTACTCCGCCTTCGCCGAACGTGAGGTGCAGGCCGCCTGCGCGGATGACCGCAAGGTGCGGGACCGGCTCGCGCTGTGGGGCCGCCGCCTGCTCGGCGAGGCGCTCACCCAGGCCCAGCACGTGGTGGCCGAACGGGACGCGCTGGCCGAGCTGCTGGTGCGCGCTTCCGGTGACCTCTCCGGCATCGCGGCCCTGTTCAAGCGGTTGCAGACCGGTCACTCGCAGCGGATGAGCGCGCTCGGCCTCGGCTGATGCCCGATCGTGTTCGCCAAGGGCGGAGCGGGCGGTCCACGGCGGCGGTGTGGACGCGACTAGGCTGACGATCAGTACAAAACACTTTGAGCACACGGAGGTCGGTGTGGAGGTCAAGATCGGCGTCGCGGACAGCCCGCGGGAGCTTGTCGTCTCTAGCGCGCTGTCCCAGGACGAGGTCGAGGCCGTGGTCACCGAGGCGCTGCGTGACACCAAGGGCCTGTTGAGCCTGGTCGACGACAAGGGCAAGCGGTACGTGGTGCCCTCCGCGAAGGTCTCCTACGTGGAGATCGGCGTGTCGGACGCGCGTCGGGTGGGCTTCGCCGTCGGGAGCTGAGGCTCCCGCGAATCACAGCTGGACGGCCCGGTGACCGTGAACTCGGTCACCGGGCCGCACTGTGTCCAGGCTCTGCCTCACTCGGCGGGCGGCACCGTGTTGACGTCGTCCACCTCGAACGGCGGGCGGCCCAGTCCGGCGATCCGGTACCGGCCCCACGGGTCCGGATCGGACAGGTCGCCCGCGGCCTCGCCCGCCGGGGTGCGCAGGGTGGCCTCCGGGCGGCGCTGCCGCACCAGGTCGGTCAGCTCGGTGTGCGTGGCGATCCGGCCGTACCAGTGGTAGCGGCCGTCGATCGGCTCGAAGTGCCCGCGGAGGTGCACTTCCACCGGCAGCTCCCGGCCCTCCACCAGCAGGGTGGCGCTGCCCTGGTAGCCCTCTTCGTCGTGCTCGTGCTCACTCATGAGGTCTCCCGGTTCTCCTGCTGGTCGGAGTCCTCCCGCACCAGCCGCAACTGGGTGGCGGGCAGATCGAAGTCCAGCGGCATGTCCGGGTCGATCTCGACGCCGCTGATCCGGGTGAAGCCGTCGATGGCGTGCCAGACGATGTTGACCAGGTAGTCGCGCAGGTTCTCCCGGCTCATGGTCTGGCGCTCCAGCCACCAGTCACCGGCCTTCTCCACCGCGCCGACCACGGCGAAGGCGTACGGCTCGGCCGCGCCGGAGTCCAGGCCGAGCAGCCGCATGTACTCACCGAGCAGCCGGGCCAGCCGGGAGGCGATCATCGCCTCGGTGCGGCTGGCCGGGTCCGCGTCGACCGGGCGGTCGGCGAAGGAGCGGCGGGTCATGAAGCGGTACAGCTCGGGCCGTTCCTCGATGGTGCACAGGTAGGCGTCGATCACCGCGCTGATCCGCTCGCGCGGACTGCCCCGGCGTTCGATGGCCGGCACGATCTGCTCCATCAGCAGATCGGTGGCCCGCGCGCCGACCGCGAGGTAGAGGTCGGCCTTGTCCGAGAAGTGCCGGTAGATCACCGGTTTGGTCACCCCGGCCTCGGCCGCGATCTCGTCCATGCCCACGTCAGGGCCGTGCGTGGCCAGCGCCCTGATGGTCGCCTCCACGAACTCCGCGCGGCGCACGCTGCGGTGTTCCTTCCAGCGCTCGCGCCGGGCATCGCCCCGTTTGCTCGGTTGGCCCTTGACAGAATCCGCCATACACGGGACGTTACCACTGGTAGCTGTTACTTCCGGTAACACTTCATCCAGTTGGAGGGTGGCGACGCCATGAGCCGGAGCTTGCAGGTCGGGGACCGGGAGAAGACCGCCGAGCGGCTGCTGAACTCGTCAGCGAAGAACTCCTATGACCCCGATGTGGACATCGACTGGGACGCGCCGCTGGCCGAGGACAAGTTCTTCGTGCCCGAGCACCGGGTCTCCCTCTACGGCACGCCGTTATGGGACCGGATGAGCCGGGAGCAGCGGATCGAGCTGTCCAAGCATGAGGTCGGCTGCGTGGCCAGCGTCGGGATCTGGTTCGAGGTGATCCTGATGGAGCTGCTGGTGCGGCACGTCTACCACCTGGACCCCAAGCAACGGCACGTGCAGTACGCGCTGACCGAGATCGCCGACGAGTGCCGGCACTCGATCATGTTCGCCAGGCTGGTGGAGAAGCTCGGCGTGCCTGCCTATGGCCCGCAGCGGCTGCCGCATGTGCTGGGCAACGTGATGAAGACGATCGGCCGCGGCCCGTCGATGTTCGCCAGCATCCTGATCGCCGAGGAGATCCTGGACCGGCTGCAGCGTGAGTCCACCCTGGACGAGACCGTGCAGCCGCTGGTGCGCATGGTCAACCGCATCCACGTGCTGGAGGAGGCCCGGCACGTGCGCTACGCCAGGGAGGAGCTGCTGCGCTCGATGCGGAAGTGCTCCGGCGCTGCCCTGCGCTACCACCGGTTCGTCACCGCCAGGGCCGCGTTCGTGGTCTCCCGCTCGCTGGTGCACCCGGAGGTCTACCGCGCGGTCGGGCTGGATCCGAAGGAGGCGCGCAGGCAGGCGCTGGGCAATCCGAACTTCCGGACCACCATGGGCTGGGCGGGCGAGCGGATCACCGGCTTCCTGGACGAGGCAGGCCTGATCGGCTCGCCCGGCAAGGCGTTGTGGCGGGCCTCCGGTTTCCTCGGACAGAAGTGAGCGGCGACATGGGCGTGTCCACCTTCATCACCCGCGACGGCACCTGCCTCGCCGTCGAGGAACAGGGGCGCGCGGATGCCCCCGTCACGGTCGTCCTGGCGCACGGCTGGACCCTGGACCGGCAGAGCTGGCGCCGGGTCGCGCACGCGCTGCCCGGCCGGTGCGGGGACATCCGCGTGCTTCGCTACGACCTGCGCGGCCACGGCCAGTCCGACCAGGCCCAGCCCGGCGGCGCCACCATCGAACAGCTCGCCGACGACCTGGCCGAACTGCTCGTCCAGCTGGTCCCGGACGGCCCGATCGTGCTGGCCGGGCACTCCATGGGCGGCATGACCACGATGGCGCTGGCGCAGCGGCACCCGGCGCTGTTCGCCGAGCGGATCGCCGCGGTCGCGCTGGTGGCCACCGCCAGCGGCGGCCTCAGCCGCAGCACCCTCGGCCTGCCAAGGCCACTGGGCCGGGCGGCCATCCGCGGGCAGAGCGCGTTCGGCAAGGCCCTGATCAAGCGCAAGGTGCGGCGGCTGAGCAAGTACCCGGCGGCCATCCGGCCCGCGATGAAGTGGATGTTGTTCGGCCGGCGGCCGGCGAAGGTCGACGTCTCCGAGACCACCGCGGTGATCGCCGGCTGTAGCCCGCTGACCCTGACCGGTTACCTCGACGACCTGTTCCTGCACGAGCGCCGGGAGGCCCTGGCCGCTTTCCGTGGGTTGCCGGTGGTGGTGCTGGCCGGCAGCAACGACCGGCTGACCCCACAGCTGCACGCGGTGCGGATCGCGCGGGAGCTGCCGCAGGCCGAGCTGATCGTCTTCCCCGGGGCAGGGCACATGCTGCCGCTGGAGCGGGACGTGCAGGTCACCGAGCGGATCGCGCGGCTGGTCAACGTGGTCGTCGAGGCGCCTGCGCAGGTGTGAGCAAGGCGCGCGTCAGCCTGGCTGGCGCGCGCCTCTCGCTGTCTCAGTGCTGGAGCGGGAAGCCGCCGCCGATGCCCTTCCAGGCCAGCGTGTACATCAGGCCGATGGCCTCGTCCTTGGGGATCGCGCGCTCGCCGTCCAGCCAGTACCGCGCGGTCACCTGGCTCAGTCCGACCAAGCCCACCGCGACCAGTTTCGCCTGGTCGGCGGTGAGGCCGGCATCGGCGACCACCACCTCGGCGATGATGTCGACGCAGGAGGCGGTCGCCCGGTCCACCGCGTCCTGCACGGCGGGCTCGCGGCGCAGGTCGGACTCGAAGACCAGCCGGAACGCCTGGCCCTCGCCGTCGACGAACTCGAAGTAGGCGGCCACCGCGGCGTGCACCCGCAGCTTGTTGTCCGTGGTGGACTCGATGGCCCCGCGGACCCGCTGCACCAGTGCGTCGGTGTGCGTCTCCAGCAGTGCCAGGTACAGCTCCAGCTTGCCGGGGAAGTGCTGGTAGAGCACTGGTTTGCTGACCCCGGCGCGCTCGGCGATCTCGTCCATGGCCGCCGCGTGATAGCCGTTGGCCACGAACACGTCCTGGGCCGCGGCCAGCAGCTGGGCGCGTCGCGCGGTACGCGGCAGTCGTACGCCGCGCACGACCTGGTCGGTGCCTGGTTGCGCCGTGTCGGTCATGCTGCCCTCCACACCCTGGTGCTCGTTCCGCACGAACCTTACTCGCAAGTAGACCCGGGTTGGGCAAGCCTTTCCCACTCAGGCGTCTCTCAGGTCGATCACGCATCCTGGACGGATGACCGAACCGTCCCTGCGGACGGCCGGTGGCGCGGGCCTGGCCCCCCTGAGCCGCGCGCCGCTGTCCGTCTCCCCGCTGCCGGAACCCGACTTCACCCGTAAGCCCTGGCCAGGGCAGGTGCGAAGTTCCGGCGGGGTGCGGCTGCACGTGCGCGAGACCCCGGGACCTGCCGAGGAGACGGCGGTGTACATCCACGGCCTCGGCGGCTCGTCCACGAACTGGACCGACCTGGCCGACCTGCTCTCCGGCCGGATGAACGGCCTGGCCCTGGACGCGCCGGGATTCGGCCGGAGCGAGCCGCTGGCCGGGCACGACTACTCGGTGCGGGCCACCGCGGCCCTGATGACCAGGTTCATCGAGGGCCTGGACCGCGGCCCGGTGCACCTGTTCGGCAACTCCCTCGGCGGCGTGGTCTCGCTGCTGGTCGCGGCCGAGCGGCCGGACCTGGTGCGCACGCTGACCCTGGTCTCCCCGGCCGTGCCGGACCTGCGGCCGGACCCGCGCCGGTTCTCCGACCCGCGGTTCTTCCTGGCCCTGCTGCCGCTGGTCGGCCGCCGGGTGCGCAGGCAGCTGGCCGAGGTCACCCCACGTCAGCGGGCCGAACAGCTGGTCCGGCTCTGCTTCGCCCAGCCCGAATTGGTGCCGGAGCACCGGATGGCCGAGGCCGAGGCGGAGTACCTGGAACGCAGGCAGATGCGCTGGGCTGGGGAGGCGCTGGGCCGGACCACCATGGGCTTGTTCCGGGCCTGGCTGGAGTTCTCCCAGGGCTCGCTGTGGCGGCTGCTGCCGAAGGTGAGCGCGCCCACCACGGTGATCTGGGGCACGGAGGACCGGCTGGTCAGCGTGGGCAAGGCGCCGCGCACGGCCCGGCTGCTGCCCAGCGCCCGGCTGCTGGTGCTGCCGCGCACCGGGCATGTGGCCCAGATGGAGAAGCCGCTGACCGTGGCCAGGGCCAGCCTGGGCATGATCGAGGCCGTGGACCGCGGGGAGTGGTGATGGTCGAACTGGAGCTGACCGGGCTGGCCGGGCCGGGATCCGGCGGGCACTCGGCGGCCGAGATCAGCGAGAACGTCGAGGGCACGCTGCGATTGCTGGCCGACGGGCGCGAGCTGTACGCCGAGCAGGATTTCCCGGTGGTCAAGCTGGCCGGTGCGCTGCGCCGCTGGCTGGCCGTGCCGGTGGCGGAGCGGGCGAGCTTCAGCTTCGACGACGACTCCTTCGCGATGTCCGAAGGCGTGCTGGTGATCGACCGGGTCCCGGCGGGCTGGCGGTTCGGCTCGGTCTACGCCCCCGGCGAGTTCTCCCCCGTGCTGACCGGCACCGCCGCCGACCAGGTCGTGCTGATCTTCCTGGCCACCCTGCGCCGGGAGTTCGCCCAGCTCCTGGGCCAGGAACTGGAGCAGTACTGCTGACCGGCACTCGTCCGTGAGGCGTGGTGCGTCCGGGCCACGCACGCCTGGTGTGGCAATCTGGGTGCGTGGCCCGGACGACGCAAGGACCCCGTGACGCCGCGACGCGGCGTGGTGGCAACCCCGACGAGGGGCGCTATCAGCGTGGCCAGCGCCGCACCGCGGGCGAGCCGCTGACCGCGTCCTGGCGCCCGGACCCGGACAAGCAGGACACCCCGCCGCCGCGGCGGAAGAAGAGCGGCGTGCTGGGCACCTACGGCTGGCGGATCTACGCCGTGCCGGTGCTGGTCGTGCTCACCGTGCTGGCCCTGATGAACATGAACGACCCGGCCCCGGACAGCGCCGCCCAGCCCGGCGGCAGCACCGGCGCGACCACCACCAGCGGTGGCGAGGAGCCGGAACCCAACATCATGGGCGAGGCGCCCTCCGGCAAGCTCAACGCCGACATCCCCAGCGCCGAACTGCCCGGGATCAAGAACTACAAGGACAAGGGCAGCGGTTCCTGGGAGGTGGTGCGCGGCACCACCGGCGTGGTCGGCAAGGGCGGCAAGCTCTACAAGTACTCGGTGGAGATCGAGAACGGCATCGACGCCTCCACCTACGGCGGCGCCGACGCCTTCGCCAAGACCATCGACGGCACCCTGGATGACCAGCGGAGCTGGATCGGCGGCGGCAACATCCGGCTGCAACGGGTCGATTCCGGCACCGCGGACATCCGGATCAGCCTGACCACCTCCGACACCGCCCGCCGCCCCGACTACTGCAACTTCTCCATCCAGTACGAGGCCTCCTGCTGGAACAACGGCAAGAAACGCCTGGTGATCAACCTGGCCCGCTGGCGCTACGGCGCGGTCGCCTTCGAGAGCGACCTGCTGCTCTACCGCCAGTACGCGATCAACCACGAGATCGGCCACGCCTTCGGCCAGCGGCACAAGCCCTGCGGTGAGAACGGCGCCCTGGCCCCGGTGATGATGCAGCAGTCCTTCGGCACCGCGAACAACTACGTCTGGCAGCTCAACCAGGTCGACGGCGGCGACAAGAACGCGGTGCCCAAGGACGGCAAGGAGTGCAGGCCGAACCCCTGGCCGGTCACCTGATCCGCTGGTCGCGCTGGCTCTTGGTTGATGAGATCGGGTAGGCTGCGTGGTGTGCTGGTCGGTCCGCGGACGCGGCCAGAAGTGAACCGGGGAAAGTGCCCGCCGGATGACGGGACCCCCGGTTTCGCGCTGTCTAGGGCTTGATCGCGGTGACCTCGACCGCGTGCGCGGCGTTGATGAGTTCCCACGGCTCGGTCACCGCGTGCCGGATGGCGGCGATGTAGCTGGATGCCACCCAGTCGGCCACCCACAGCATCGGCTCGTTCTTGTTCCGGTGGTCCACGCGGAGTTCGCTGGGGACCTGGTGGCTGCGGCGGAGACGGTTCAGCACCTTCCGGTCGTGCACATCGCTTCCGGCCCGGCTTTCCACCACCACCTGCCGGACTCCCTCCACGTGGTACAGCCGTGGCAGCAACTCGCACATGAGGCGGCGACGGGCATCCTCTTGCTCGCGATGCGAGGTCGGGGTGGTCACCAGAATCGCGCCGTGCAGGGGGAAATCGGCGATGACCTTGGCGATCTCGGTGCGCCGGGAATCGGACTCGGTGTGGAAGTGCAGCACCGGGACGTTCACCAGGTGCTCGCGCAGGGCCGCGGTGATCGCCGGGTGGTCGGCGGTTGAGCTGAGCACGGCGGCCACAACGTAGAGCCGACCCCCTCCGGGCAGCGCGCTGCCAGCCTCGTCGACGTGAGCGGTGCGCATCAGCCAAGAGTAGCGGGGTGGAGTCAACCGATTACCAATGGTGACTATCCGACGGTAGTCCACCCGGGCTCGCGACCGGTCCACTGGCTGGGAAGTCGTCCCAGGGTGGAAGAAGTGGTGTATCCAGGTCGTTGCACCCACAGGGAGGCCGGGCACCCGACTCCCGTGCACCGGACTAGGAGGAGCGCCCATGTCGGGCTCGACGTTGCCGCCCCTGGTGGAGCCAGCCGCGGAGCTGACCAAGGAAGAGGTCGCCCGGTACAGCCGCCACCTGATCATTCCGGATGTCGGGGTGGACGGGCAGAAACGGCTCAAGAACGCCAAGGTGCTGGTGGTGGGCGCCGGTGGGCTGGGCAGTCCGGCGCTGATGTACCTGGCCGCGGCCGGGGTGGGCACGCTGGGCATTGTCGAGTTCGACGTGGTGGACGAGTCCAACCTGCAGCGGCAGATCATCCACGGGCAGTCCGACATCGACCGGCCCAAGGCCGAGTCGGCGCGGGACGCCATCGCCGAGCTGAACCCTTACGTCAAGGTCAACCTGCACCAGCTGCGGCTGGAGTCGGGCAACGTCCTCGACGTGTTCCGGGACTACGACCTGATCCTGGACGGCACCGACAACTTCGCCACCCGCTACCTGGTCAACGACGCGGCGGTGCTGCTCGGCAAGCCCTACGTGTGGGGCTCGATCTTCCGGTTCGAGGGCCAGGCCAGTGTGTTCTGGGCCAACCCCAGCGACGGCCGGGAGGGGATCCAGTACCGGGACCTCTACCCGGAGCCGCCGCCGCCGGGCATGGTGCCCTCCTGCGCCGAGGGTGGCGTGCTGGGCGTGCTGTGCGCCTCGATCGGGTCGATCATGGTCACCGAGGCGATCAAGCTGATCACCGGCATCGGCGAGACGCTGCTCGGCAGGCTGATGGTCTACGACGCACTGGAGATGACCTACCGGACCATCAAGATCCGCAAGGATCCGCAGGGCGACCCGATCACCGGGCTGATCGACTACGAGGCGTTCTGCGGGGTGGTCTCCGATGAGGCGCAGAACGCGGCCGCGGGCAGCACCATCACGCCGCAGGAGCTGAAGGACAAGATCGACCGGGAGGACAAGTTCCTGCTGGTCGATGTCCGGGAGCAGCACGAGTTCGAGATCGTGCGGATCCCCGGCTCGGTGCTCATCCCCAAGGACCGCATCCTCTCCGGCGCGGCACTGGCCGAACTGCCGCAGGATCGCCAGATCGTGTTGCACTGCAAGTCCGGCGCCCGGTCCGCGGAAGCACTGGCCGCACTGCACCAGGCCGGATTCCGGGACGCGGTACATGTTGGTGGCGGGGTGCTCGCCTGGGCCAGGCAGATCGATCCGAGCCTGCCGACGTACTGACGTTAGGTGATCATGGCGGTGTGGCTTTCCCACTGTGGGTAAACGGGAAGGTCACATCGCCTCCCACACAACTCGCGCGGCAACAGGTAGCGTCCCTGCCGTGACAGCCACCCCGGAACCGCCCCCCGCCCACGTGCGAGCGGCTTTCGGCGCCCGCACCGCGGAACCCGAACTGGTCGGCTCCGGTCCGGCCTGGCTGTGCGGGGACGCGGTGATCCGCCCGGCCATGAATCCCTCCGAGGCGGCCTGGGTCGCGCAGACCCTGGACAACCTGGACGTGGAGAACCTGCGCCTGGCCCGGCCGTTGCGCTCCACCGACGGGCGCTGGGTGGTCTCCGGCTGGTCGGCCACCCGGCATCTGGCCGGACAGCCCGAACCCCGGCACGACGAGGTCGTCTCCGTCTCACTGCGGCTGCACAACGCCACCGCCGGACTGTCCCGCCCGCGATTCCTGGAGGAGCGCAGGGACATCTACGCGCTGGCCGATCGGATGGCCTGGGGCGAGGACGGCGTCCCGCTGCCGCCGGACAAGGGCGGCAGGCTCTTCGGCGCGCTGGCCGGGTCCCGGCGGCCGGTCAAGCTGGACCCGCAGGTGGTGCACGGCGATCTGTTCGGCAACGTGCTCTTCGCAGGCAACGCGCCGCCGGGGATCATGGACTTCAGCCCGTACTGGCGACCGGCCGAATGGGCCGCCGGGGTGGTCGTGGTGGACGCGCTGGCCTGGGGCGGGGCCGACAACGGGCTGCCGCAGCGCTGGTCGCACCTGATCGACTGGCCGCAGGTGCTGTTGCGGGCGTTGCTGTTCCGGCTGGCCGTGCACGCGCTGCACCCGCGCTCCACGGCCCAGTCGCTGACCGGTCTGGACCGCGCCGCCAACGTGCTGCTCGACCTGATCTGAGTCGCAGCTGATCTGAGTCACATCAGCCCCGGCCTCACCGTGCCGACCTGCGGGTTGTGCGGGGGCGTTGGCACAAACGCAACAGGGGGCTATCCGCGGGTTACCGGCTGGACCTAGCGTCGGTGAGGTGACCGCTACCGCCACCGCCACCGCGACCCACTGCCCCTACTGCGCGTTGCAGTGCGGCATGGCGGTCAGCGGGAACGAACAGGCCCCGCGCGTCGACCCCAGGGAGTTCCCCACCAACCGCGGCGGGCTGTGCCAGAAGGGCTGGACCGCCGCCAGCCTGCTCACCACCCCCGGCCGCCTGACCACGCCACTGCTCCGCGAGAACGGCGTGCTGCGCCCGGTGACCTGGGACATCGCCCTCGACTTCGTCGCGGACAAGCTGCGCGCGCTGCGGGCCGAGCACGGGCCGGACTCGGTCGCGGTCTTCGGCGGCGGCGGGCTGACCAATGAGAAGTCCTACCTGCTGGGCAAGTTCGCCCGGCTCGCGCTGGGCACCTCGCAGATCGACTACAACGGCCGGTTCTGCATGTCCTCGGCCGCCGCCGCCGGCAACCGGGCCTTCGGCCTGGACCGCGGGCTGCCGTTCCCGGTCACCGACCTGGACACCGCCGACGCGGTGGTGCTGGTCGGCGGCAACGTGGCCGAAACAATGCCGCCGTTCACCCAGCACCTGCGGCACGCCGCGGACCGGGGCGGGCTGATCGTGATCGACCCCCGGCGTACCGCCACCGCCGAACTGGCCAGCCTGCACCTGCAACCGGCGCCCGGCACCGACCTGTGCCTGGCGCTGGGCCTGCTGCACCTGGCGGTGGCCGACGGGCACTTCGCCGCGGACTACGTGGCCGCGCGCACCACCGGGTTCGAGGCGGCCTGGCGGATGGCCGCGCGCTGGTGGCCGGAGCAGGTGGAGCGGGTCACCGGGGTCAGCGTGGCCGACCAGCGGGCCGCGGTCCGGCTGCTGGCCCAGGCCAACAGCGCCTACGTGCTCACCGGTCGCGGCGCGGAACAGCACGCCAGCGGCGCGGACACGGTCTCGGCCTGGATCAACCTGTGCCTGGCACTCGGCCTGCCCGGGGTCGCGGGTTCCGGCTACGGCTGCCTCACCGGCCAGGGCAACGGGCAGGGCGGGCGCGAGCACGGGCAGAAGGCCGACCAGCTGCCCGGCTACCGGATGATCACCGATCCGGCCGCCCGCGCGCACGTGGCCGGGGTCTGGGGCGTCGACCCGGACGAGCTGCCAGGACCCGGCCGGTCCGCCTACGAGCTGCTCGACGCGCTCGGCCAGCCCGGCGGGCCCAAGGCGATGCTGGTCTTCGGCAGCAACGTGCTGGTCTCCGCGCCGCGCTCGAACCGGATCGCCGAACGCCTGGACGCGCTGGAGTTGCTGGTGGTGGCCGACTTCGTGCTCTCGGAGACCGCGGCCCAGGCGGATGTGGTCTTCCCGGTCACCCAGTGGGCCGAGGAGGACGGCACCATGACCAACCTGGAGGGCAGGGTGTTGTTGCGGCGCAAGGCGCTCACCCCGCCACTGGGAGTGCGCGGGGACCAGGACCTGTTGGCGGAGCTGGCAATCCGGCTCGGCCAGCCGGCCGAACGGTTCCCCACCGAGGCCGAGGCCGCGTTCACCGAACTGCGCGTGGCCAGCAAGGGCGGCGCCGCCGACTACTCCGGCATCGACTACGACCGGCTGCGGGCGGGGGAGGCGCTGTACTGGCCGGTGCCGGACAACGATCACCCCGGCACGCCACGGATGTTCCTGGCGCGCTTCAACACCCCCGACGGCAAGGCCCGGTTCATCCCGGTCGACCACCGCGGTCCGGCCGAGGCGCCCGACGCCGAGTTTCCGTTGTACGCCACCACCGGACGGGTGCTGCAGCACTACCAGTCCGGCGCGCAGACCCGCCTGGTGCCCGAGCTGAACGACGCGGTGCCTGCCATGTTCGTCGAGGTGCATCCGGACACCGCGGCCCGCGCCGGACTTGAGGACAGCTGCTGGGCCAGGGTGATCTCCCGGCGCGGCACGGTCCTCGCGCAGGTGCGCACGGTGCCCAGCCTGCGCACCGACACCGTGTTCCTGCCCTTCCACTTCCCCGGCGACCAGCGCGCCAACCTGATCACCAACCCGGCGCTGGACCCGACCAGCCGGATGCCCGAGTTCAAGGTCTGCGCGGTCCGGCTGGAGGCCCTGTCATGAACGCACGCCGGGTGATCGTCATCGGTTACGGCATGGCCGGGGCCAGGGTGGCCGAGGAGATCCGCCGCCGTGATCCGGCCGGGGAGCGGGTGGCGCTGACCGTGATCGGCGAGGAGCCGGAACCCGCCTACAACCGGGTGCTGCTCTCCAGTGTGCTGGCCGGCTCCCTGGACGCGGCGGCGGTCCGGCTGCACGAGGAGAGCTGGGCCGAGACCCATCACGTCGACCTCCGACCCGGTGTCACGGTGACCGGGATCGACCGGCCGCGCCGGGTGGTGCGGCTGGCCGATGACACCGAACTCCCTTACGACGCAATCGTTCTGGCCACCGGCAGCCGGGCCTGGCTGCCGCCGACCGACGGACTCGTGGACGAGACCGGCGCACCGGCCGAGGGCGTGGTGGCCTTCCGCACGCTGGCCGACTGCGCCCGGATCGTGGCCGCGGCCAAACCCGGCGCGCCGGTCGCGGTGCTCGGCGGCGGCCTGCTCGGCCTGGAGGCGGCCAGGGGACTGGCCGGGCGCGGCAACCTGGTCACCGTGATCCACCCGGTCGGGCACGTGATGGAACGGCAGCTCGACGCCGGGGCCGGCCGGGTGCTGGCGAAAACGTTGGGCGCGCTGGGGATCGAGTTCCGGCTCGGCGTGCTCGCGGCCGGGTACGTGCCCGGCGACGGGCTCAAGCTCGACGACGGCAGCAGCGTGCCCGCCGACCTGGTGGTGGTCTCCGCGGGTGTGCGCGCGGAAACCAGGCTGGCCGAGGCCGCCGGACTCGCCTGCGACCGCGGCGTGCTGGTCGACGATGCCTTGCGCAGCAACGATCCACGCATCCACGCCATCGGCGACTGCGCCAGCCACCCCGGCACCATCAGCGGACTGGTGCAGCCCGCCTGGGAACAGGCCGCGGTGCTGGCCGACCTGCTCACCGGCGCCGATCCGGCCGCCCGCTACCACGGCACCCCGGTGGTCACCCGGCTCAAGGCCCGCGATGTGGACCTGGCCGCGCTCGGCGAGGTGCACTGCGAGGTGGACGCGCCCGGCGCGGAGGTGCTGCGCCTGGAGGACCCGGCCCGCGGCCGCTACGCCAAACTGGTGCTGCGCGAGGACCGGGTGACCGGGGCGATCGTGCTCGGCGCGCCGGACGCGGCGGCCATCATCACCCAGCTCTACGACCGCGGCCTGCCCGCGCCTGCCGACCGGCTCGGCCTGCTGCTGGGCCGCACCGCGCTGGACACGCCCCGGGCGGCCAGTCCGGCCGATCTGCCAGCGGCCGCGGTGGTCTGCCGGTGCAACACGGTGAGCAAGGGCCGGATCGTCACCGCGTGGAAGTCCGGGGCACGCACCCTGGGCGCGGTGGCCAAGGGCACCAGGGCCACCACCGGCTGCGGCGGCTGCACGGACGCGGTCTGCGGCATCCTGGACTGGCTCGGCGCGCAGGATACCGAACCGGCAGAAAGATCCGCCTGATCTCTGGAGTGCGGTTTTTCGTACACCATTCCCTCTGCTATACAAGGAACCAGCCCGCCCATGGCTGATTTCCTCTGGGGGAAAGCATGACAATCATGGGTGACGCACGCCTGGCAGTCAGTCTGCGGGCCGAACAGCTCAACGTCTGGCTCCTGCGCCAGTTCGGTGATGTCCTCGGCGAAATGACCAGACCACTCACCGGCGAGTCCCCGTACCCGTTCTTCGCCGGGGTGCGGGAACGGGCGCCAATGGTGCGCAGCAAGTCCGGGGTCTGGCTGACCGGGCGATACAGCACCGCCAACGCCATCATGCGGGACCGCCGCTTCGGCGTGCGCACGAATGCGGGTGTGTCCTCGGCCGCGGTACTGGCCAAGGCATTGGCCGAGTTGGAGATTGATGAGTTCCTCGGCCTCGACCCGCCCGGCCAGACCCGGATGCGCGCGTTGATGGCGCCCTCGTTCTCGCCGAGTGCCAACAAGATCTACCGGGCCAGGGTGGAGCAGATCGTGCACCGGGTGCTGGACCGGGTGCCCAGCCGCGGCCCGTTCGACGTGGTCACCGACTTCGGCGAGCCCATCCCGCAGGCGGTGATCGCCGACATCATGGGCGCGCCGCCGAAGTACCACGCCCGGCTGGCCCACATCGCCAAGCAGATCGGGCTGCTCACCGATCCGCTGGTGGGCTTCTCCCGGCTGCGGGAGATCCGCAGGCTGATGACCGAGACCAAGGCGATGTTCGGCGAGATGGTCGGGCAGCGCAGGGCCGAGGGCATCGACGAGGCGCCCACCGACATGATCGGCACCCTGCTGCTGGCCTCGACCAAGCAGGAGGTGCCGCTGCGGGAGATCCAGGCGCTGCTGATCGCCACCCTGGTCGCGGGCACCGAGAACACGGTGAGCCTGCTGGGAAACGCCGTGCACAACCTGCTCGAACACCCCGCGCAGTGGGCCCGGCTGGTGGCCGACCCCGCGCTGTCGCTACGCGCGATGGAGGAGACCATGCGCTACGACTCCACCACCCTGTTCACCATGCGCTACCCGCATGAGGACGTGGAGATCGAGAGCTTCCGGCTCAAGGCCAACGATCCGGTGGTGCTGCTCATCGGCGGGGCCAACCACGACCCTGCGGTGTTCGAGGACCCGGAGACCTTCGACATCACCCGGTCCAACGCCGCCGATCACCTGACCTTCGCCGCGGGCCGGTATTTCTGCGTTGGCGCGCCACTGGCCAGGCTGGAGGGCGAGATCGCGTTGCGCGCGCTGGCCGAGCGGATGCCGGGGCTGCGGCGGGCCGGGCATCCGGTGTACCGGACCTCGGTGGGATTCCGTGGACTCAAAGCACTTCCGGCGGCCGCCTGACACCCGCCGAAGGGTGTAACTAGGACGAGTGGACCCGGGCCGAAGATCGCCCCGGGTCCCACTCTCGCGAGCTATTTGGCACTTCAGGCTCCCCTGATATACAGAATTAGTACGCATTTACACCATCCGGGTCAATTTGCGTACGTATTCTTCCGCCGATTGTGACACGTTTTCTGGGGAGCACGTCCAGCGCTGGCGGCTGCCCGGAAAAGGGGAGCCAGATGACTTTCGCGACTGACCTCCGACTCGCCGCCGGCCTGCAGACCGATCGATTCGGGGCCTGGCTGCTACGCCAATTCGGTGATGTGGCCGGTGAACTGACCAGACCGCGCGCCGGTGACTCGCCCTATCCCTACTTCGCCCGGCTGCGCGAGCAGGCTCCGCTGGTGCGCAGTAAAACCGGACTGTGGACCACGGCCCGGCACGGCACCGCCAATACGATCCTGCGCGACCGGCGTTTCGGCGTGCGCGACTCCGGCAACCGCTCCTCGGTCGGGGTGATCGCGACCGCGCTGGACGGGCTGGACCTGGACCCGTTCATGGGCGTGGACCCGCCCGTGCACACCCGGATGCGCAGCCTGATGAACCCGACCTTCTCGCCCAGCGCCAACACGATGTACCGCCCGCGGATCGAGCGGATCGTCACCGAGGTGCTGGACAAGGCGCAGCGGCAAGGCTCCTTCGACCTGGTCCGGGACTTCGCCCAGCCGGTGCCGCTGCTGGTGATCGCCGACGTGCTCGGCGTGCCCGAGCGGTACCGGCAGCGGCTGGGCGAATGCGCGATGCGGGTCGGGCTGGTCACCGACCAGCTCAACGGGGTGGCCAAGATCCGCGAGCTGCGCGCGCTGCTCATCGAGCTGAAGCAGCTGTTCGCGACCCTGCTCCACCAGCGCCGGGCCGAAGGCATCGACGACAAGCCGACCGACATGATCGGCTCCCTGCTGCTGGCCTCGACCAAACAGGAGGTGCCGGACAGCGAGCTGGAGGCACTGCTGGTCACCGCGCTGATCGCGGGGTCGGAGAACTCGGTGAACGTGCTCGGCAATG
The DNA here is from genome assembly GCF_052078295.1 of Crossiella sp. CA198. Classification (NCBI taxonomy): domain Bacteria; kingdom Bacillati; phylum Actinomycetota; class Actinomycetes; order Pseudonocardiales; family Pseudonocardiaceae; genus Crossiella; species Crossiella sp. CA198. Next base: position 167,196 of record NZ_JBQJIM010000024.1, on the reverse strand, counting down.
CGGTCAACTCACTGCTGGACCACCCTGAGCAGTGGGCCCGGCTGATCGAGGACCCGGCCCTGTCCGGCAACGCGCTGGAGGAGACCATGCGGTACGACTCCTCCACGCTGATGGTCCCGCGGATCACCCACCAGGAGGTCGACATCGAGGGGCACGTGCTGCCCGTGGACACCCCGGTGCTGGTGCTGCTCGCCGCGGCCAACCACGATCCTGCGGTGTTCACCGAGCCGGAGCGCTTCGACATCACCAGGGCCAACGCGGCCGAGCACCTCACCTTCACCGCGGGGCGCTACTTCTGCATCGGCGCCCCGCTGTCCAGGGTGGAAGGCGAGATCGCGTTGCGCGCGCTGGTCGAGCGGATGCCGAACCTGCGCCGCACCGGGGAACCGGTCTTCCGCAGGTCAGCGGCCTTCCGTGGGCTGACCGGGCTGCCGGTGGCGGCCTGAGTGGTTGCGCTGTCCGGGTGCGGCCGGGCTGGTCCGCGCGGAGTGAGTCGCACTGACCGACCGGCATCACCCGGCTACCCACCGTATCGTCGGGGACCTGTGCTTGGCGCCGGTGCGCTGCTCGGCGGGAAATACGCGCTGACCTGTGCGCACGTGCGGCCCGGACGCGAGGTCCTGGTCGACCTCATCGGCGTCGGCGGGCGCGCGCCGGCGCTGGAGTACGTTGCGGACCGGGACAGGCTGGCCGAACTGCTCAACCGGCTGGAACAGGTGCGGCGGACCCTGCAGGACGACCAGGACCGGCGTTATGACTGGGTGACCGTCTCCTGTGGACGGTGAGTCGAGGGGAGAACAGTGAGCGAACTGGTGCGATTCGAGCTGGCCGAGGGCGGCGAGGTGACCGTGGAGGTGGAGGAGCAGCCCGGTGTGGTGCGCGCCGCCCGCCCCGGCCAGGTGCTGCAGAAGGCCCGCTCCAGCTTCGAGGCCGCGCTGGGTGAGGTCCAGGTGGCCGCGATGGCCGCGCTGCGCCAGTTCCAGACCCTGGCCCCGGACGAGGTCGAGCTGAAGTTCGGCGTGAAGCTGGACGCCCAGGCAGGCGCGGTGATCGCGCGCACCGGCATGCAGGGCCACTTCGAGGTCAAACTCAAGTGGCAACGCCTGCCAGGCCCGATCGAGGACGTCATCGAGGAGCAGACCCCCGCCAAGGAGAACTAGCCCCACCGGCCGACTTGGGCCAACTCGTACGCCCACTTGGGCCAACTTGGCGTACGAGTTTGGCCAACTCGGCGGGTGGGGGGCCTCACAGGGGGGCGGGCGCCGCAGTGCGGAGGAGTTCGCGGCTGTGTCACACGCGGGAACATCCCGGGTAATCCCGGCTGCCTAACTTCGGCGCGTCCCCGAGAACTGGAGGCCGCCGTGACCACCACCGTTCGCACCCCGCGCCGAGGCTGGATCGACCACTGGGAACCCGAGGACCCCGGCTTCTGGGCACGCACCGGGCGCCGGGTGGCGAACCGGAACCTGGTGTTCTCCATCCTGGCCGAGCACCTGGGCTTCTCCATCTGGCTGCTCTGGAGCGTGGTCACGGTCAGCCTGCCCGCGGCGGGCTTCGCCTTCTCCGTGGACCAGCTGTTCTGGCTGGTCGCGTTGCCGACGCTGCTCGGTTCGCTGCTGCGGCTGCCCTACACCTTCGCGGTGCCGCGCTTCGGCGGCCGGGCCTGGACCGCGGTCAGCGCCACCCTGCTGCTCATCCCCACCGGCCTGCTCGCCTGGTGCGTGTCGGACCCGGCCACGCCGTACTGGATGTTCCTCATCGCCGCGGGTTCGGCGGGCCTTGGCGGCGGCAACTTCGCCTCCTCGATGGCCAACATCTCCTTCTTCTACCCCGAATCCCGCAAGGGCTTCGCGCTCGGGCTCAACGCCGCTGGCGGCAACCTCGGGGTGGCCGTAGTGCAGCTGGCGGTGCCGCTGGTGATCTCCACGGCGACCGGGATCAACCTGGTCTGGGCCGGACTGATGTGGCTGCCGGTGATCATCATCGCGGTGGCCTGCTCCTGGCTGTTCATGGACTCGCTGACCGTGGCCCGCTCCGACTTCCGCTCCTACGCCGCGGCGATCTGGCAGCCGCACACCTGGGTGATGTCCTTCCTCTACATCGGCACCTTCGGCTCCTTCATCGGCTACTCCGCCGCGCTGCCGCTGCTGATCAACCGGACCTTCCCCGAGTCCAAGGCCGGGTACTTCGCCTTCCTCGGCGCGCTGGTCGGCTCGCTGTCCCGGCCGATCGGCGGCGCTCTGGCCGACCGCTGGGGCGGCGGGCGGGTGACGCTGTGGACCTTCGTCGCCATGGGCTTCGGCGTGGCCGGGGTGCTGGCCGGACTGGCCCAGCACAGCTTCCCGCTCTTCCTCGGCGCGTTCCTGTGGCTGTTCATCACCGCAGGCGTGGGCAACGGCTCGACCTACCGGATGATCCCGGCCATCTTCGCCGCCAGGGTCGCCGATCCCGCGCAAGCCAAACGCCAGGCCGCGGCGGTGATCGGCATCGCGGGCGCGGTCGGCGCGCTCGGCGGCTTCCTGATCACCAGGGCGTTCGCGATGTCGTTGACCAGCAGCGGCTCGCTGGCCCCGGCGCTCTACACCTTCCTCGCCTGCTACGCGCTCTGCCTGGCCGTGACCTGGTGGTGCTACCTGCGGCGACGGGTGTTCGCGCTGCGGGTGCCCAGCCTCGCGCACGCGGGAGTGTGACGCACACCGCCCTGACCAGGAGCGGGAGTTTTTCGTAACGCGGGTGCAACACCGGTGACCCGGGTCCGACACGGCCGCTCGTGACGATGGCGGCAGGACCCGGCACCGGCGGATGAGGAGGAAGTGCATGTCTGGCACGCTCGTCGTCGTCGGCAACGGCATGGTCGGCCACCGCCTGGTGCAGGCGGTCCGGGAACGTGATCTGACCGGGGCCTGGCGGATCGTGGTGCTGGCCGAGGAACCGCGCCCTGCCTACGACCGGGTCGCGCTCTCGTCCTATGTGGACAGTTGGGATGAGCTGGCGCTGCGGTTGCCCGGCGCCGAGTTCGACGGCGACGACCTGGTCGAACTGCGCCTGGGTGAGCCGGCGACCGCGCTGGACACCGCGGCCCGCACGGTCACCACCGCCACCGGCGAAGTGCTGGGCTACGACGCGCTGGTGCTGGCCACCGGCTCGGCCCCGTTCGTGCCGCCGGTGCCCGGCCACGACCTGCCCGGCTGCTTCGTCTACCGCACCATCGCCGACCTGGACGAGATCCGGGCCGCGGCCAAGGACGTCGGTTCCGGCGTGGTGGTGGGCGGCGGGCTGCTCGGCCTGGAGGCGGCGAACGTGTTGCGCGGCCTGGGATTGACCACCTCGGTGGTCGAACTGGCTCCGCGGCTGATGCCGGTGCAGGTGGACGAGGGCGGCGGCGCGTTGCTGCGCAGGCAGATCGAGACCCTGGGCATCACCGTCCACTGTGGAGTGTCGGTGCAGTCCGTCGAACCGGGCCTGCGGCTGGCCCTCTCCGACGGCGGTGCGCTGGAGACCGGGTTACTGGTGTTCTCCGCCGGGATCCGGCCGCGGGACCAGCTGGCCCGCGCGGCCGGACTCGGGGTTGGCCAGCGCGGTGGCATTGTGGTCGATTCCGCCTGCCGCACCACAGCTTCGGACGTGTACGCGATCGGCGAGTGCGCCCTCGCGGGCGGTCAGGTCTACGGCCTGGTCGGGCCCGGGTACGCGATGGCCGAGGTGGTCGCGGACCGGTTGCTGGGCGGCGCGGCCGAGTTCACCGGCGCGGACACCGCCACCAAACTCAAACTGCTCGGCGTGGACGTGGCCAGCTTCGGCGACGCGCACGCCACCGCGCCCAACGCCCTGGAGGTCGTGCACAGCGATCCGGTCTCCGGCCGCTACCAGAAACTCGTGGTCTCCGACGACGCCTCCACCCTGCTCGGCGGGGTCCTGGTGGGCGATGCCTCGGCGTACGCGCTGCTGCGCCCGCTGGTCGGCCGCCCGCTGCCCGGCGAACCCGGCGCCCTGCTCGCCGGACCCGGCGCCGGAGCAGGTGTCGGCATCGGCGCGATGCCCGATGACGCCCAGGTCTGCTCCTGTCACGCCGTCACCAAGGCCCAGATCCGGTGTGCCATCACCGAGAACGGCTGCGCGGACGTGCCAGCGCTGAAGTCCTGCACCAAGGCGGGCACCGGCTGCGGCTCCTGCGTGCCCATGCTCAAACAACTGCTCACCGCCTGCGGCGTGGCGCAGTCCACCGCGCTGTGCGAGCACTTCAGCCATTCCAGGGCCGAACTCTTCGAGATCGTGCGCGCCACCGGCGTGCGGACCTTCAGCGAACTCGTCGGCAAGCACGGCACCGGTCGGGGCTGCGACATCTGCAAGCCGGTGGTGGCCTCCATCCTGGCCTCGCTCGGCTCCCGGCACGTGCTCGATGGCGAACAGGCCACCCTGCAGGACACCAACGACCACTTCCTGGCCAACATCCAGCGCAACGGCACCTACTCGGTGGTGCCGCGCATCCCCGGCGGCGAGATCACCCCGGCCAAACTGCTCGTCATCGCCGAGGTGGCCAGGGACTTCGACCTCTACACCAAGATCACCGGCGGCCAGCGGATCGACCTGTTCGGCGCCACCGTGGACCAGTTGCCGCTGATCTGGCGGCGCCTAGTCGACGCGGGCTTCGAGTCCGGGCACGCCTACGGCAAGGCGCTGCGCACGGTGAAGTCCTGCGTCGGCCAGACCTGGTGCCGCTACGGTGTGCAGGACTCGGTCGGCCTGGCGGTGGAACTGGAACTGCGTTACCGCGGCCTGCGCTCCCCGCACAAGATCAAAGCTGGGGTGTCTGGCTGTGCCAGGGAATGCGCCGAGGCCAGGAGCAAGGACTTCGGCGTGATCGCCACCGAGGAGGGCTGGAACCTCTACGTCGGTGGCAACGGCGGCTTCACGCCGAGACACGCCGACCTGCTGGTGTCCGATGTGGACAGAGAGACGCTGATCCGGCTGATCGACCGGTTCCTGATGTTCTACGTGCGCACCGCGGACCGGTTGCAGCGCACCGCGGGCTGGATCGAGGCCATGGACGGCGGCCTGGACCACCTGCGCGCGGTCGTGGTCGAAGACAGCCTTGGCATTGGCGCCGAGCTGGAAACCGCGATGGCACACCATGTCGAAGGTTATGCCGACGAGTGGCGCGGGGTGCTGGAGGACGAGGAGAAGCTGAGCCGCTTCGCCTCCTTCGTCAACGCGCCCGGCACCCCCGATCCGAGCATCTCGTTCCGCAGCGAGCGCGGGCAACCAGTGCCCGTGCAGCTGGGTATACCGGAGGTGACCGCCACATGACCGCAGTCGACGCCTGGGTTCCGGTGTGCCGCTACACCGCCCTGCTGCCCGAACGCGGGGCCGCCGCCCTGCTGCCGGGTGGTGTGCAGGTGGCCCTGTTCCGCACCCACGACGGCCAGGTGCACGCACTGGGCAACATCGATCCGTTCAGCCAGGCGGCGGTGATCTCCCGCGGCATCGTCGGCGACCGGGGCGGCGAGCCGGTGGTGACCTCGCCCATGCACAAGCAACCGTTCGCACTGCGCACCGGCGAATGCCTGGACAGTCCCGCGGTCTCGTTGCCCCGCTACGCGGTGCGGGTGGATTCCGGGACCGTCTACGTGGAGCTGCCGTGAACGGCACACCGTCCGGAATGGACGGTGCGCTGCCCGCCCTCGCCGGGTTCACGGTCGGCCTGACCGCCGCCCGCCGGGCCGAGGAGCTGGCCGCACTGCTGGAACGCCGGGGCGCCACCGTGCTGCACGCCCCAGCGATCCGGATCACCCCGGTGGCCGATGACGCCGACCTGATCGCGGCCACCAGGGACGTGCTGGCCGCGCCGGTGGACGTGGTGGTGGCCACCACCGCGATCGGCTTCCGCGGCTGGCTGGAGGCGGCCGAGGGCTGGGGCCTGGCCCCGGCGCTGCGGCACCAGCTCGGCGGGGCCACCGTGCTCGCCCGCGGCCCCAAGGCCCGCGGCGCGATCCGGGCCGCCGGACTGGTCGAATCCTTCTCCCCGGCCTCGGAATCCAACGCGGATCTGTTGCGGCACCTGCTTTCCACCGGCGTGGCCGGTCGCCGCATCGTGGTGCAGGAACACGGCGCGCCGGTGCCGGAGTTCGTCGACCCACTCCGCGCGGCCGGCGCCGAGGTGGTCCCGGTCCCGGTGTACCGCTGGTCCCGCCCCGCCGATGTGGCCCCGCTGGACCGCCTGCTCGACGCGATCAGCCTCGGCCAGGTCGACGCGCTGGCCTTCACCAGCGCCCCCGCCGCGGCGAACCTGTTGTCCCACGCGGAAACCCGCAACCGCCGCGAAGACCTCCTCGCCGCCCTGCGCACCGATCTGCTGGTCGCCTGCGTCGGCTCCATCACCGCCGCCCCGCTGGTCGCCCTGGGCGTGCCGGTGATCGCCCCCGAGCGCGGCCGCATCGGCGCGCTGGCCCGCCACCTCGGCGCCGAACTCGCCGCCCGCGCGCCCCGCCTGCGGGTGGCCGGCAAAGCCCTCGAACTCCGCGGCCAGGCCGTCGTCGTCGACGGCGAATACCGCCCGGTCGCCCCCGCGCCAATGGCCGTGCTGCGGGCCCTGGTCAGCCGCTGCGGCCGGGTCGCCACCAGGGCCGAACTCCTGGACGCGCTGCCCACCGGCGGCGAGGAACACGCGGTGGAGACCGCGGTCGGCCGCCTGCGCACCGCCCTCGGCGAACCCCGGCTGATCCAGACCGTGGTCAAACGCGGCTACCGGGTCGCCCTGGACACCCCCGCCGGAGCCCTGCGATGAGGCCGCTGGTGCTGGTCGCGCACGGCACCAAGGACCCGGCGGGCGCGCTCACCACCGAGGCCCTGGCCACCGCGGTCGGCCGCGAACTCGATCTCCCGGTCACCGTCGCCTACGCCGACGTCCGCGAGCCCCGGCTCGCCGAGGTGCTGGTGGACCACGCCGTCGTGGTGCCGGCCTTCCTGGCCAGCGGCTACCACGTCCGGGTCGACGTCCCGGCCGAGATCACCCGCAGCGGCCGCCGCCACATCACTCTCACCCCGGCCCTGGGCGCGGCCCCCGAACTCATCGCCGTGGCCGCGTTACGCCTGGTCGAAGCGGGTTGGCGGCCAGGCGACGCGGTGGTCCTGGGCGCGGCGGGCTCCTCCGACGAGGGCGCCCTGGCCGAGGTGCGCACCGCCGCCGCCCTGCTCGCCGACCGCCTCGGCGACGCGGTGACCATCGGCTACGTCACCACCGCCGCACCCGGCCTGGGCACCGCGCTGGAGACGGCCCGCCGCACCGGCCGCCGGGTGTCGGTGGCCTCCTGGCTGCTCGCCCCCGGCCTGTTCCACCAGGCACTGCGGGTGGCCGGGCACGCGGTGGTCGCCGAACCCCTCGGCCCGCACGAGCGGGTGGTGGACCTGATCGTCCGGCGCTACCGGGACGCGATTGTCTGACCCGGCGGCGACAATGACCGCATGGGCCGGGATGTGCCGCTGGCGCGACACCTGTTGCGGGCGCGGGACCTGATCGACAGCAGCTACGCCGAACCCCTCGACATCCCCGCGCTGGCCCGCGCCGCCATGGTCTCCCAGGCCCACTTCAGCCGCACCTTCAAACATGCCTTCGGCGAAACCCCGCACCGCTACCTGCTCACCCGCCGACTGGAACGCGCCCAGGCGTTGCTGCGCAACCGGAAACTCACCGTCACGCAGGTCTGCCTCGCGGTCGGATTCACCAGTCTCGGTTCCTTCAGCACCCAATTCCGCCGATTTGTCGGGGAAAGTCCCAGTTCCTACCGGGAACGGGCGCATCCGGCCTTTCTCCCGGTGCCCGGGTGTTTTGTCCGGATGATGACCAGGCCGAGGGAGTGAGCAGTTTTGGAGAAGCCAGACGGCGGGCCCGCTGCCTACGGTGAGTGCACAGCAAGCGGCTAGCGGAAGGTTTCACATGATCACGGGTGTCGGCATGGTGCACGTCTGGGTTCTGGACCAGGACGAGGCGTACGACTTCTACGTCAACAGGCTGGGCTTCAACCCGCACGGGGACGTGCAGTTCGAGCACATGCGCTGGCTGTCGGTGACCGCGCCCGGCCAGCCGGACCTGCCGATCGCGCTGAACCTGCCACTGCCACCGCTGATGGACGAGGAGACGGTGGCCACCATGCGCAAGCTGATCGCGGCCGGGCGCATGTGCCCAGGCGGGTTCGCCACCAAGGACGTCTGGGCCACCTACCGGGACCTCAAGGCCAAGGGCGTGGAGTTCATCGGCGAGCCCGAAGAGCACGACTACGGCATCGACGTCGGCCTGCGCGACCCCTTCGGCAACCACTGGCGGCTCACCCAGGTCCCGGCCGAATAGGTTTGTAAGTTTTCCTATCGAAACTCTTGTGGTCGGTGGTGCGGGCCGTTTACCGTGACCGCACCGCCGCCGAGTCCCTGCAGACTCGGAGGAAGCCACGTGAGGATTCCTGGTCGAATCGCGGCCACCCTGCTCGCCTGTTTCGCATTGGTCACCGGTTCGGCTCAGGCCGCGCCGGCGGCGCCGGACCTGAATGACCCGCGCATGAAGGACATCGCCATGCAAATCGTGGCCAGCGCGGAGAACTCCACGCTGAACTGGCGGGGCCGGTTCGGCTACATCGAGGACATCAACGACAAACGCGGTTACACCGCGGGCATCATCGGTTTCTGTTCCGGCACCGGGGACATGCTCGAACTGGTCGAGCTGTACAAGAAGCGCAAGCCGGGCAACATCCTGGAGAAGTACCTGCCGGCCCTGCGCAAGGTCAACGGCACGCCCTCGCACGCCGGCCTGGACCCGGCCTACACCGGGGACTGGGCGAGCGCGGCCAAGGACAAGGTCTTCCGGGACGCCCAGGAGTCCGAGCGGGACCGGGTGTATTTCAACCCGGCCATGTCCCAGGCCAGGCGGGACGGGGTGCGGGCGCTCGGTCAGTTCGCCTACTTCGACGCGATCGTCATGCACGGCGACGGCTCGGGGGCGCTCGCCTTCAGTCAGATCCGCGCTCGCGCGCTCGGCCGGGCCAAGCCGCCGTCGCAGGGCGGCAACGAGACCACCTGGCTGAACGCGTTCCTGGACGCGCGGGTGTGGGCGATGAAGCAGGAGCCCGAGCACGCCAACACCAGCCGGGTGGACACCGCCCAGCGGGTCTTCCTGCGCAACGGCAACCTCGACCTGAAGACGCCGCTGAAGTGGAAGGTCTACGGCGACAGCTACGAGATCAGGTAGGCGGGACCGGCCACTGCCCCGGGAATAGTTGACGTGTCAACCTCGTTGACGGGGGCAGTGGCCGCCACCCCAGGCGGCCGGTGGACTTCAGGAGGCAGCCATGCCAGCCGTCACCGCCGACACCCTGACCCTGCCGCGCCTGCCGGAACTGCCCCAGGAGCTGACCGCCTGGCGGCCGGTGCGGCGCACGGTGCACGCGACCCATTCGCTGGAGGGCGAGGGGTTCGCGGTCCGGCGCCCGTTCCCTGGCCTGGACCTGCCCGCGGCGGACCCGTTCCTGCTGCTGGACCACCTCGGCGCCACCGAGTACGCCCCCGGCGAGGCCAAGGGCGCGCCCTGGCACCCGCACCGCGGTTTCGAGACGGTCACCTACGTCATCGACGGGGCCTGGCAGCACGCCGACTCCACCGGTGGCGGCGGTGTGATCGCGGACGGCCAGACCCAGTGGATGACCGCGGGCGCCGGAGTGCTGCACTCGGAGCTGCCGACCGAGGAGCTAGTAGCCAAGGGCGGCCTGTTCCACGGCGTGCAGCTGTGGGTGAACCTGCCCCGCTCGCACAAGTGGACCCCGCCGCGCTACCAGGACATCGGCGCCAACGACGTCGGCCTGGTGTCCAGTGTGGACGGTGGCGCGCTGGTGCGGGTGATCGCCGGTGAGCTGGACGGCCACGCCGGACCGGGCGTCACCTGGACCCCGATCACCTACCTGCACGCCACGGTCAGCCCCGGCGCCCGCCTGGACCTGCCCTGGCCGGAGGACTTCACCGCCATGGTCTACGTGCTCTCCGGCCGCGGCACCGTCGGCGTGGAGGCCAAACCCCTGGTGGAGGGCCAGCTCGCGGTGCTCGGCCACGGTTCGGCGGTCACCCTGCGGGCGGCGGACACCCAGCCGCTGGCCAGCCAGAACGGCTGGGAGGTGCTGGTGCTCGGCGGCAGGCCGATCAACGAACCGGTCGCCCGTTACGGCCCGTTCGTGATGAACACCCGCGCCGAGATCATCCAGGCCGTGGAGGACTACCAGGCTGGACGCCTGGCCACGGTCCAGCCGCGGCAGGTCCCGCACTTGGGCGCCACGGACGAGCGGATCTAGAACAAACTCGGCGGCTCCTCCGGCGGTGGCACGGCGTCCCAGCGGTACTGCCGGAGGTTGATCTTCCCGTCTTCGGCAGGCACGCCCTCGGCCCGCAGCAGCTCCAGCTGTTCGCGGGCCAGGTGCGGCGCACAGGTGCCGTTGGCGCGCAGCACCCGGTGCCAGGGCAGGTCGTGCCCGTCCTCGGACAGCACCCGTCCCACCAGTCGCGGCGACGGTGCCCGCGACACATCGGCCACATCCCCGTAGGTCGCGACCTGGCCGGGCGGGATCGACTGCACGGCGGTGCGCACGCGTTCGATGGTCTCCTCGTCCACGCGGCCATTGTGGCGCACGGCACCGACAGGACTACCGGCGCACGATCCGGATGTTCGGCCCGAGCTTGTCGGCGTTGCGCACTTCCTGGTCGTGTCGCAACAGTAGGGTCATCCGCTGGGACAGTCCGGCCAGCGGCGCGAGGTCGTGCCGGTGGCTGTCCCGCAGGTCCAACCGCCGCAACGTCTCCAGTCCGGCCAGCGGGGTCAGGTCCGCCGCTTCGCTGTCGCCCAGGTTCAGCTCGACCAGCTTGCCGCCAGCCAGCAGGGCGAGATCCTCGACTGGGGTCTCGAACAGCGACAGCCGAGTGAGCCGCGGCAGCAGCGAACCCAGCCCGGCGAGTCCGCCCGGCAGCCTGGACATCGACAGGTTCAGTTCGGTGAGCGCGGGCAACAGTTCCAGTGGCGCGAGGTCGGTCAACGCCGTCGCGCCTTGCAGGCGCAGGGTTTCCAGGCTCCTTGCGGTGGCCACGCCGGAGATCTCCCGCAGGTCCTCGCAGCCGAACAGGTTCAGTTCGCGCAGTTCCGGCAGGTCGGCGACGAACCACAGGTCAGTGAGGCCGGGAGATCTCAGCTCAAGCGTGCGGAGCTTGGGCAGGCTGGTCAGGAAGTCCAGGCTGGCACAGGGGTTGTATAGGCGCAGGTAGGCCAGTTCCGGGTGCTCGGCCAGCTCGTGCAGGTCCGCCTCGGGGTTGTTGTAGTGGTTCAGCGAGCGCAGTCGCGGCACCTCGGCCAGGAAGTCCAGGTCGCCGGTCCCGGCGCTGGCCTGGCTGCTGATGTCGATCCGGGTCCAGCGCAGATTCCGCAGGTGGTGCAGGTGCGGAATCTGGTTGTACTCGTGCACCAGTGCGCTGCCACCCAGCAACGGCGCCTTGCCGAGTACCTGGATCGCGTACTCCTCCGGATCAAAATGCCGCCAGGCCCAGGCCAGGTCCCGCTGCACCGAGATCCGCGGATCCGAGGCATACCGGCTCAGCACCCGCAGCCCACCCGGCCCGTTGATCAGCGCCGCCGCCTCCACGCAGGCAGTGGCCACCGCGTCACTCAAACCATCCAAAGTGGACGGAAGCTTGCGCAAAACCTGTTCTCCGGCCAAAACTAGCGAGCGCACCTCGCGACTGTCTCGTGGCGGAACCAACTGCTCCAGCACCGCGTCCACCCGCGCCGCGACCTCCTCCGGCACGGTGTGCGTAGTCTCCAAGCACGACACCGCGAGCAGCCGCAGCTTCCGGGCATGCCGCCGCTCGGCATCCGCCCGGTCCAGGATCCCGTCCAGCAGTTCCGCCCGCAGCGGCACCGAGCAGTGCCCGGCCGCGAGCACCACCGTCTCCCGCCAGGTGTCCAGATGTGCCTGTCCCACCAGGAATCCCACCAGATGGTGGTCGGCGATCTCCTTGCCGGTCAGGTATTCCTGGAAGGTCCGGTGGATGAAGTCGACCTTGCCCTCTAGGGGCTCGCGCAGCACTCCGCTGCGTTCCAGCAGGTGCTGCAACACGGTGGCCGGGTGCAGCTGCACCGAGGGCATCCGGGCCAGTGCCCGCTGCACGTGTTCCACCGCGGCGTCCAGGTCCAGCTGGGTCCGCCCGCACATGCTCAGGCTCCAGGCCAGGTACTGCAACACGCCGAGCTTGGTCGCACCCTCCAGCGAAAGCTCTTGTGCCGCGGGCACTTCACGTTCGGCGTCGCGGCGGTCGAGCAGTAGGTCCAGTGCCGCTTCGTACAACTTCATCCGGTCCGGCGGCAGTTGTTTGCGGCGGTCCAGGTTCAGCGCGCACAACAGCGCGCACAGCAACGGGTTGGTGGCCAGCATGCGCAGCGCAGGCCGGGATTCCAGGTGCCGCAACAACGCGGCGCGATACTCGTCCAGCTCTTCCGGCTCGCAGGGCAGGGCCGCGCCGCGGATCGCCTCGTGCCAGCGGCTGGTGAACTCGGCGATGTCCAGGGGGGTCATCGGTTCCAGCCGCACCGCGCGGAAACCCTCGCCGTCCAGCCAGCCCCGGTCCGCCGCACTCGGCCGCGCGGTGACCACCACCCGCAGGTCCGGGTAGGCCACCAGCAATCCCTTGAGCCAGCGCCGGACCCGGGGTCGCCGGTCCGCGGTCAGCTCGTCCACCCCGTCCACCAGCAGCAGCACGTGGCCGTCGGAGAGCAGCCGGTGCACCCAGCCGGTCGGCGCCAGCCCGGCGATCGGCGCGGCGTTGGCCGCCACCAGGTCCTGCGGTTCGGGCAGTTCCGCGTCGGCGTAAGCCCGCAACCGCACCAGGAACGGCACCAGGTTGTTCCAGGACGCCAGTTTGTCGGTGAAGGTGCCGCGGGCCGCAGAGACGGCCAGCCACTGCATCAACGTGGTCTTGCCCGAGCCGGCGTCCCCGCGCAGCAACGTCCGGGACCGGTCGGCCAGCGCCGACTCCACCCGCAGCCCGCCGTCCGCGCTTTCCCAGCCCCGGCCGGACCAGTCGTCGTCCTCATCCACCGACCGGGTCACGCTCAGGCTCAGGTAGGCCACCGACACCGAGGTGCGTGGCCGGTAGCTCCGGGTGTCCACCCCGAACAGCTCCAGCTCGTCCAGGGTCTCGCTGAGGAAACCCAGGTACCGCCTGCGGAACTCGGCGTCCTGCCCGCTGCCGTGCGGGGCGTCCAGGGAGGTCCTGGGCAGTCGGTGCAGCAGCAGTTCGATCTGGGCGGCCACCGTGGAGAACCGGCTGAGGAACTCCGCGTCCGCGCGCTCACCGAAGGCGGGCAGCTGGCGGACCACGCTGACCAGGGCCATGCAGCTCTCGTCCAGCACCGCCGAGTACAGGTCGGCCGCGGCGTCGCTGAGCCCGGCCCGCAGCACCGCCGAGGGCACCCGGTCGCGCACCAGCCTGGCCAGTTTGGCCGGGTCCAGATCGGCCTCGAACAGGGTCCGGTCGGACAGGTCCGCCTCGCCGAGCGCGTCGGCCACCGCGGCCAGCGCGGCCTGCCGCTCGTGCTCGGGCAGGTGCCGGAATTCCACGTCGTACCAGGGCTGCAACCGGTGCGCGGCCTGGTCGCCGATATCGGCCAGCCTGCGTTCCAGCTTGCGCCGGGAGAAGGCGTCCGGCACCGCGACGGTGATCAGCTCGGCCAGCGGGAGGCGCCGGTCCGACTCCGCCCGGCGCTGGCTCAGCCAGGTCCGCAGCACGTGCCGGACCACCTGCCGACCCACCGCCAGCGCGGCCTCGTTGAGCATCTTTCCACTCTATCGGGGGACAAAAGGGGAAAGGCCGCCCTCGCTGTGAAAGAGCGAGGACGGCCTTTGCCTTGCCAGCTGGGGAATCGTCTCAGCGGTCTCGCTGGGTGATCAATCGGGCGAGCATGGTGAGCTGGCCGCCCGCCCTGGACCGCGGTGAGCTGGCCTGCAGGTGCGCCAGACCCTGGGCGAGCAGGTCATCCGCCTTCTGCTGGGCCCAGTCCCGCCCGCCCGCCGCCTCCACCAGCGCGGCCGCGTGGGCCAGTTCGGCGGTGTCCAGCGGATCGGTGCGCTGGTACAGCGCGGCCAGTTCGCGGGCCGCCGGGGTGCCGGAGGTCAGCGCGAAGACCACCGGCAGCGACTTCTTGCGGTTCTGCAGGTCCGAGTAGATCGACTTGCCGGTGGCAGCCGGATCGCCCCAGATGCCGAGCAAATCGTCCACCAGCTGGAAGGCCAGCCCGACGTCCTCGCCGAACTTGGCCAGGTGCTCGACCTGTTCTGCCGTGCCGCCGCCGTACATGCCGCCCAGCGCGCAGGCCACCCTGGGCAGGGCCGCGGTCTTGCCGATGGCCATCGCCACGCACTCGTCCACGTCGACGTCGCTGCGGTCCTCGAAGGCCAGGTCGGCGAACTGGCCGTCGAGCAGGTCGAGCACCGCGGTGTTGAGCAGCCTGGTGGCGTGCTTGGCGTCGGGCAGCTTGCTGGTGGCCACCACCTCCATGGCCACCGCCAGCAACGCGTCCCCGGCCAGGATCGCCGCGTTCAGCCCGAACACGCTCCACGCGGTGGCCCGGTGCCGCCGGGTGGTGTCCCCGTCCATCACATCGTCGTGCAGTAACGAGAAGTTGTGCACCAGCTCCACCGCGACCGCCGCCGGGACGGAGGCGGCCGGGATGCCGCCCACCGCCTCCGCGGTCAGCAGCACCAGGGCCGGGCGGATCACCTTGCCGCTGCTGCCCTCGCTCGGCCTGCCCTGCTCGTCCCACCAGCCGAAGTGGTAGCCGGCGATGCGGCGCATGGCCTGCGGCAGGCCCTCCACCGCGTCCCGCATCGCCGGCTCGATCATGCCCCGGCTCCAGGCCAGCACCTCGCCGATGGTGTCGGCCCCGAGTACCGGGGTTGTTTCCACACTCGCCATATCAGTGCCCGATCTCGACGTTCTCCAGCACGCCGAGCGCGTCCGGGACCATGACCGCGACCGAGTAGTACGCGCTGACCAGGTAGGAGCTGACGGCCTTGTCGTTGACGCCCATGAACCGCACGTTCAGCCCCGGCTGGTGCTCATCCGGGATGCCGGTCTGGTGCAGCCCGATCACACCCTGGTCCTCCTCGCCGACCCGCATGGCCACGATCGAGGTGGATCCGGTCTCGGTGATCGGGATCTTGTTGGTGGGCAGGATCGGCACCCCGCGCCAGCCCTGCACCTGGGTGCCGCCGAAGTCCACCGTCTCGGCGTAGACCCCGCGCTTGTTGCACTCCCGGCCGAAGGCGGCGATCGCCTTGGGGTGGGCCAGCATGAACCTGGTCTTGCGCCTGCGGGTGAGCAGGTCGTCCAGGTCGTCCGGGGTGGGCGGGCCGCTGTAGGTGGGGATGCGCTGCTTGAGGTCCGCGTTGTGCAGCAACCCGAAATTGGGGTTGTTGAACATGTCGTGTTCCTGGCGCTCGCGCAGCGCCTCGATGGTCAGCCGCAGTTGCTGGTCGAGCTGGTTCATCGGCTGGTTGTAGAGATCGGTGACCCTGGTGTGCACGCGCAGGATGGTCTGCGCCACCGCGAGTTCGTACTCCCTGGGGGACAGCTCGTAGTCCACGAACGTGCCCGGCAGCTCGTACTCGCCGTCCTGCCCGGAGGCCAGGTCGATCTCCGCCTCGCCCTTGGCGTTCTGCGCCTTGCGCGGGCTGAGCCGGTAGGCGGTCACCTGGTCCCGCAGTGCCTCGGACTGGCTCACCACCTGCTCGAACACACTGCGCGACAAGGACAACAGGGTGCCGGGCGTGGACGCCTTGGCGGTGAACTTCCAGGTGGCCTCGCCCAGCAGCGCCTCATCGCCGAAGTGATCGCCGTCGACCAGGGTGCCCACCGTGGTGGTGTTGCCGAACTCGCCTGCGGCCAGCTTGCTGATCCGGCCGTGCGCCACCAGGATCACCCGGTCCGCGGGCTGGCCCTGGGTCACCAGCACATCGCCTGCCTCGAAGCCCTGCTGCTCGAAGCGGTCGGCCAGCGCGGTGAGCACGCCCTGGTCCTCGAAACCACGCAGCAGCGGCAGTTCGCCCAGTTCCGGCGGCACCACCCGGATCTGGGTGCCCACGTTGCTGAAGCTGAGCCGCCCGTCGCCGACCGCGTAGGTCATCCGCCGGTTGACCCGGTACGCGCCGCCGTTGGCCTCCACCCAGGGCAGCACCTTGAGCAGCCAGCGCGGGCTGATGCCCTGCATCTGCGGCACGGACTTGGTGGTGGTCGCCAGGTTCCGCGCCGCCGCCGTGCCCAGGCTCAGTTGCGCGCCGTTCCCGTTGCCATTGGTCCGGACGTCGGACTCCAACGCTTCTGTCACCGTGCACACCGCCAAGTTCTCTTGTACGAGCAGGAATCAAAGGGGGATCGGGGGTTCAGCTCTGGTATCTCGGGTTGGTGGCGTGCCACTCGTAGCCGCCGCCCATCCAGGCCCGCAGCCCGCGCAGGAACCGTTGCAGCTCCGGCGAGGGCACGGCCGCCAGGCGCTGGTGCGCGGCCTCGAAGTCCCGGACGATCTGGTTGTGCAGCTCCACCGTGACCTCGGTGGCCTCCTCGATCGAACAACCCCGGTCGGCGGCGATCTGCAGCACCAGGTTGCACACCGGCACCTCGTCCGCGGCGTCCTTGGCCACCGAGAACAGGTCGTTGACCAGCACCGAGGCCAGCCCGGCCTGGAACGCGGCCTCCCGGACGTCCGGGGCGTAGTAGATGTTGGCAGGCACCTCGTAGCCGCCGACCGCGTCGATCAGCGTCATCGAGGTGTAGAAGTTGTCGTGCTGCCGCGCGGCCAGGTACTCCCACGCGGTCGGGTACTCCCCGGTGTGCCGCCAGGCCGCGTAGGCGGTCCAGCTGACGAACATCGAGAACGTCGAGTAGTTGGACCGGTGCACCACCGAGGGCGTGCTGCGACCGGCCAGGTACTGGGTGGCCGAGCGCAGCGCCACCAGCACCCGCTCCGCGCCGATCTTCTCCTCCAGTGGCGCGGTGAACTCCCCGGCGGGCGGCACCGGGTCCATCGCCGCCATCGCCAGGGTCAGCCGGAACGGCAGTTCGGTCGGGGTGGCGCCGTGCTCGGTGCTGTCCGCGTAGAGATCGTCCGCGGCCCACCAGGCTGCGTTCAGCTTCGCCGCGATCAGCAGCTGCTCCGGGTCCTCGGCGTCGGGGTGGGCGAGCATGGCCAGCCTGCCGAACCCGGCCTTGCCCATCATCTCGCTCTCCGGCTCGGTGAAGCCGCACTCCTCGGCCCAGCTCGCCACCCGGAGGTCCACCTCCTGGCCGAGCGCGGGATTGATCCGCTCCACCATCGGCACATACAGCGGGGAGAAGCTGCCATCGCCCCAGGACCGCACGGCGTAGGCCGGATCACCGCCGGGCGCCGCCACCGGGACGGCCGCCGGTGTGACTTCCGGCGCGGGCGCCGGCGCCGGGACCTTGCCGAACACGCTGGCGATGCGAGCCGCTGAGGTGCCAAGGCCGGACGGCCCGGCCAGGTAGCTGGCCGGGACCGTCTCGGTGGCGACTGAGTCGCTCATCGTCTCGTCAGACCCGATCGGCCGCGATGAGCAGGTAGTGGAAGCTGCCCTCGCGGTAGGCCTGCAGGAACGGGGTCTCCACGCCGGTGGCGACCGAGGACTTCTCCCGCAGCTCCCAGTACGGGATGGTGGCCGCGGTCAGGTCGATCACGCTGATCGGCACCAGGTTGTTGGCCTGCATGGCCTTGAAGTACGCGCTGCGCGGGTGGATGTTGCAGGTGTAGTGCTGGTCGATCTGGCTGACCGCCTTGGACCGGCCGCCGGTGACGTCGTTGTAGCAACCGGTGATCGTGACGTAGCGCCCGCCGATCTCCAGCTGCCGCGCGTGCTCGGCGAAGAGCAGGTTCAGGTCCACGTACATGGTGCTCTCGTTGTTCCAGATGGCCTTGCGGGAGGCCGTCTCGAACCCGGTGTCGAGCATGTTCTTGAAGTGGTACCGCACCCGGTCGGACACACCGCGCTTGCGGGCCTGCTCGTTGGCGAACTCCACCTGCTTCTCCGAGATGGAGACGCCGTCGACCTCGCAGCCGAAGCGCAGGTTGGCCATGATGCTGCTGCCACCGCGGCCGCAGCCCGCGTCCAGCAGCTTGTCGGTGGGCCGGACGTCGCCGAGGTGGTCCAGCAGCACTTCCGCCTGCGCGGTCTCCAGCCGGTGCATCTCGTCGATGATGGCCTGATCCCGTTGCGCCGCCGGGGTTTCCAGCACCGCGGGGTCGTAGTCGCCGAGGCCGTAGTGGTGGTGGTAGAGGCCGTCGACATCGCCGAGCCGGAGGTTGACCGGGTCCTTCTCGGCATTCCAGTACGCCGCCACCGAGCGCTGGTAGTCGCTGCGCAGGACTGGCTTGCCGTACTCGGTGTTCCGCGGCTGGACTGTGGTCATCGTGCGACTCCTCCGTTGTCGTTCTGGTGCGAGAGAAAAGTTCGGTCAGCGATAGCGCACGCAGCGCGGCGCCCAGTGGCAGTCACCGGCCAGCCAGTCCCGCAGCGCGTTCACCACCGCGGCCACCGTCGCCCGGTCGGTGGCGTCCAGGTCCAGTTCCCTGGCCATCCGCGGCACGTCCACCGCGGCCAGCCGCTGGAACTGCTTGACCCGCTCGGTGAGCAGGTCGTTGACGATGCCGGTCGCCCGTTCCCGGTCGCAGCCGAAGAACTGCTGGGTGATCAGCACCGCGTTGTGGATCTCGCCTTCGCGGTGGATCTCCTTGTCGTAGGAGATGATGTCGTTGCGCAGTGGGGGAACCTCGGCGAAGATCTCGCCGAGCGCCTTCATGGTGCGGTGTTCCCGCACCGCCGCCGGCAGGTCGCCGCCCAGCCCGGCCATGGCCAGGCCGTAGGCGAACATCCCGCCGCCGGTCTGCCTGCGCATCTCCACGTAGTCCACCGGATCCGGCAGCCTGCCCTGGATGACGTTCTGGAGTTCCCACAGTGGCGCGTAGAGGAACTCCCCGAGCTGACTGGGGAAGGCGGCCCGGCCCGACGGCGGCAGGTTCGGCGCCATCCGGGTCCACAGGTCGGCCAGCCCGGCCTGCACCGGGTCCTCCGGCGCGGGCATCCTCGCCAGGTCCTGCGGCATGAAGCTCATCAGCCGGTCGACGTAGGCCCTGCCGGCGAGCAGGTTGCGGGTGCGCTTGAACCGGTCGTCGAAGAAATCGTCCCAGTGGAAACCCCAGACACCCCAGGCCGCCACCAGGTCCACCGCCGCGGCGGGGGCCTCCGGCACCGAGACCGCGGCCCAGTAGCCGTAGTCCTGGTCGTCGGTCCAGTGGTCGGTCCACACCCCGGCGCGGGCGAGGCCGATCCGCCGGGTCCAGTCCGCGGCGAACGCGCGGGCCCGCTCCAGGTGCGGACTGGTCTTGGCCGGATAGGGCAGGTAGAACTCCGGCAGCGCGCCGCCGCCGAAGAGAACCCCGTTGGGCTGCAACGGTTCGGTGTTCACCGCGGGGGCGAAGGCGGTCATCCGGGTCAGGCCCACGCCCGGCCCGGACAGTCCCAGCATCGTGGTCGCGGTCTCGGTCATGCCGCACCGCCCACGGAGACCGAGCCGGTGCCGATCCCGTTGAGGAACTTGCTGCCCCGCCGCTGCCCCGGCATCGGCGCCGCGCGCTCGTTCATGTACCGGTTGGAGGTCAGGTGCCACTGGTGCCCGCCGGACTGCCAGTCCTGCAACCCTTTCACGTACCTGGCCACCGCGATCTGCTCATCGGCCAGCAGCCGGTGCTCGGCGAACAGCGGCGGCAGCTCGGTGGCCACGGTGTTCTCGAACTGCCTGAGCCGGGAGGTGATGACGTCGTTGAGCGCGTCCGCGGCCTGCTGGGTGTCGCAGCCCAGGAAGGTCTCCATGACCAGCACGCCGTTGTTCACCTCGCCCTCCTGCTGGGTTTCCCGCTGGTAGCTGAAGATGTCGTTGCGCAGGTGCACCCCGTCGGCGAAGGTGTCCCGGAGGACCCGGAGCGGGCGGCTGTGCGCCACCCGTTCCGGGACCTCGGTGCCTTCGGTGTACTCGACCAGTCCGGCCGACCACGGCGCGCCGCCGACCTTGCGGCGCATGCCGATGTAGTCGATCGGGTTGGGGATGCGGCCGTTGGCGATGTTGTCCAGCTCCCAGACGCAGTCCACCAACAGGTTCTCCGTGCTCACCGCGAACCGCTTGCGCCAGTCCATCGACATCCGCGGTGCCGTGCGGGCCCAGAGGTCGGCCAGTCCGCGTTCCACCGGGTTCGTCCACTGTGGAGGGTCGGACAGATCGAGCGGCATGAAGGCCATCAGCCGGTCCAGATAGGCCTTGGCCCCCTGCTGGTCCTTGGTCCTCTTGAACAACGCCAGGAAGTGGTCGTCGAAGTAGAAGACCCAGGTGTACCAGTCGGTCACGATGTCGAGCCGGTCGCCGGGCGCATCGGGATGCGCCCAGGCGCACAGCCCGGCCATGTCCATGCCGTCGAAGTAGGCCTCGCTCCAGATCTCCGGTCCGCCGTCCTTCGTCGGCCCGATCATCTCCATCTCGACGGCCCACCGCTTGTCGTGCGCCCTCGCCGATTCCAGATGCGGGTTCAACCGTGCCGGGTGCGGCACGTAGAAGTCAGGCAGTTCGAAGGGCTGGTCAGCCATCGCTGCGGCCGAGTTCCACGTTCTCCAGGATGCCCAGGGCGTCCGGCACCATCACGGCGGCGGAGTAGTAGGCGCTGACCAGGTAGGAGATGATCGCCTTCTCGCTGATTCCCATGAACCGCACCGAAAGGCCCGGCTGGTACTCATCCGGCAGACCGGTCTGGTGCAGGCCGACCACGCCCTGGTTGTGCTCGCCGACCCGCAGCAGCATCATCGAGCTGGTGTTGTTCTTGGTGACCGGGATCTTGTTGCAGGGCAGGATCGGCACCCCGCGCCAGGACGGCACCTTGTTGCCGTTCATGTCGATCGCGGTCGGGTAGATGCCGCGCTTGCTGCACTCCCGGCCGAAGGCGGCGATCGCCTTGGGGTGGGCCAGGATGTACCCGGGCTCCTTCCACACCGTGGCCAGCAGGTCGTCCAGGTCGTCCGGGGTGGGCGGGCCGGAGCGGGTGTGGATGCGCTGCTTGAGATCGGCGTTGTGCAGCAGGCCGAAGTCCCGGTTGTTGACCAGCTCGTGCTCCTGGCGCTCGCGCAGTGCCTCGATGGTCAGTCGCAGCTGCTGGTCGAGCTGGTTCATCGGCTGGTTGTAGAGGTCGGCGACCCGGCTGTGCACCCGCAGCACGGTCTGGGCCACGCTCAGCTCGTACTCGCGCGGGGCCAGCTCGTAGTCCACGAAGGTGCCTGGCAGGTCGACTTCACCGTCGTGCCCGGAGGCCACGTCGATCGCGGCCTCGCCGTGCGGGTTGCTGCTGCGGGCCTGGCCGGCCACGAACGCCGCGATGTGCTCCTGCAGCGCGGGGGACTGGCCGACCACCTCGTCGTAGGCACGCTGGTCCAGGGTCAGCACGGTCACCGGGGTGACCGCCTTGACGGTGAAGTCCCAGATGCTGCTCGAGTCGGTCAGCGACTCGTCGCCGAAGTGGTCGCCGTTGGCCAGCGTGCCCAGCACGGTCTGGTCGCCGAACTCGCCGAGGCCGAGCTTGTTGACCTTGCCGTGCGCGATCAGGAACGCCTCGTTCGACTCGTTGCCGAACTCCACGATCACATCACCGGGCTGGTACTCCCGCTGCTGGAACCGGTTGGCCAGCGCGACGAGCACCTCTTCGTCGTCGAAGCCGCGCAGGATCGGCAGCTCGCACAGCTCCGGCGGCACCACCCGGATGGTGCCGTTGGAGGTGAAGGTGACCCGGCCGTCGCCGACGGTGTAGCTCAACCGCCGGTTGACCCGGAACGCGCCACCCTTGGCCTCCACCCAGGGCAGCACTTTCAGCAACCACCGGGAGGAGATCGCCTGCATTTGCGGGACGGACTTGGTCGTCGTCGCCAGGTTCCGCGCCGCCGCCGTGCCAAGGCTGAGCGGGGCATGCCCGTTGCCGTTGCCGTTGCTGTCGGTCCGGACGTCGGACTCCAACGATTCAGTCACCGCGTACACCACCAATTTCTATGCATGCAAAAAAGGGCAAGAATAGGTTGGGTAAAAAAGAAGAAAACGATTGGGGAAAATGTCTGTCTGGGCGCGTGACGCAGCCTCTCGGGTTGCGGTCCGAGAGGTTGGGTCGTTCATTCATGTCCGCTCAGGGCGAAGCTAGCACCGCGTGTTCGGTCGCGTGAAGTCACCTGACCGGGGGACTTGTTACTTGCCTGGGCGCAAACATTGCAGGGTGCATGACCACTCGAATCGGTGGTTGAGCTAGCGCACGGTGACCGGCTCGCCGCAATTCCAGCGAACAATCGGCTCTGTTTCGACCCAGTTGCCGCAGACAAACGAATGTGGCGACGCACAGAACGCGGTATCGCTGCTCCGAATGGGCAAGCGTGACGCATGTCGCAGAAGGCTTTGCAGATCGTGTGTTATCGAACCGGCACCCATCCCATGATCCGCCAGGGAACGATTTGCCACTTGTGTGCGCAAACAGCCGAATGGCGGCGGCCACAAGGGCATATCGGACACGTGCGCATTCGTGCGCTTAGTCCGGCGAGCTGGCTGGGCGCCCACCACCCGCGCCCGGCGGGCCGCGCCCGGAGAGTCGTGCTCCTCCGTGCCCGCGACGTCACCGACCGCTTCCGTTAGCCCAACGCGCCGGGCCCAGTTCACCTGCCCCACCACCCGGCGTGCTTCGATGCCAGGGTGTCTCTCCGTCCGCCCGCGCTGGTTCGCCGGACGGCCGAGCCGGTTCCGCCGCCGCGGTGGGACGACGCGGCCCGTGCGGTGCTCGCGCACACCGGCGGGTTCCTGCGGGTGCTGGGCGGACCGGGCACCGGCAAGACCACCCTGCTCGCCGAGGTCGCCGCGGACCGGATCCGCCAGGGCGAGGACCCCGAGCACGTGCTGGTGCTGGCGGCGAGCCGGAAGTCCGCGATCAGCCTGCGGGCCCGGATCACCGCGCGGCTGACCGCCGATCAGCCCGACGGCCTGCGCACCATCCGGGAGCCGCTGGTGCGGACCGTGCACTCCTATGCCTTCGCGGTGCTCCGGCTGCAGGCCGCGCGGGATGGGTTGCCGCCGCCTCGGCTGTTGTCCGGGCCGGAGCAGGACACGGTGGTGCGGGAGTTGCTGGCCGGGGACATCGAGGCGGGGGCGCCGGACTGGCCGGAGCGGTTGCGGCCCGCGCTGGGGTTGCCGGGGTTCGCCGCGGAGTTGCGGGATCTGCTGTTGCGGGCGGCCGAACGCGGGGTCGGGCCGGAGGAGCTGATCGAACTCGGTGAGCGGCACGAGCGGCCGGAGTGGGTCGCGGCCGGGACCTTCGGGCTGCAGTACGAGCAGGTGACCTTGTTGCGCGGGGTGGTCGGCTCGACCGGGCCGCAGGCCGCGGCGCCCGCGCTGGACGCGGCCGAGCTGGTCGGGTCCGCCCTGCTGGCCCTGCAGACCGATCCGGACCTGCTGGCCGCCGAGCGGGCCAGGGTGCGGCACCTGCTGGTCGACGACGGGCAGCACCTGGACCCCTTGCAGCACACGCTGATCCGCCGGCTCGGCGACGCCGCCCAGGAGTGCCTGCTGTTCGGGGATCCGGACCAGGCCGTGTTCACCTTCCGCGGCGCGGATCCGCGCCGGCTGCTCGCCGAGGTGCCGGGGGAGCGCGGCACCGTGGTGCTCACCCAGGACCACCGGATGGCGCCCGCGGTGCGCGCGGCGGTGTCCCGGCTGGCCGGACGGCTGCCAGGGGCCGGACCACAGCGGGAACTGCGCGGGCGGACGGACGGGGCGTCCGGGTCGGTGCAGATCCGGGTGCTGGCCTCGGCCGCGCAGGAGGCGACCTGGATCGCCGACCAGCTGCGCCGGGCGCACCTGCTGGCGGAGACGCCGTGGTCGCGGATGGCGGTGCTGGTGCGCAGCACCGGGAACACGCTGCCGGTGCTGCGGCGGGCGTTGCTGGCCGCGGGCGTGCCGGTGGCGGTGCCCGCGGACGAACTGCCGCTGCCACAACAGAACGCGGTCTGGCCCTTCCTCACCGTGCTGCGCTGCGCCGCGCGGCCCGGCCTGCTCGACCCCGACCTGGCCGCCGCCCTGCTCACCGGGCCCTTCGGCGGCGGGGATCCGCTCGCCCTGCGCAAACTCCGCCGCGGCCTGCGCAGGCTGGAGCTGGCCGCCGGTGGCGACCGGGCCAGCGGCGAACTGCTGGTCGAGGCGCTCACCATTGATGAGAAGCTGGTCGCGCTGGACGAGGCCGCCGCGCCGGCCCGCCGGGTCGCCATGCTGCTGCGGATCGCCCGCGAGGCGGTGGCCGCCGGTGAGGGCGTGGAACAGGTGCTGTGGCAGGTGTGGCAGGCCAGCGGGCTGGAACAGCGCTGGCTGGCCCTGGCCGGACGGCACGGACCCGTTGGCGCGCAGGCGGACCGAGACCTGGACTCGGTGGTGGCGCTGTTCGACGCGGCCGCCCGCTACGCCGACCGGCTGCCCGGCTCCGGCGTGGCCGGATTCGCCGATTACCTGACCGCGCAACAGATCTCCGGCGACACCCTGGCCGCGGCCGCGCCGCAGGGCGAGGCGGTGGCGGTGCTCACCGCGCACGCCGCGGTCGGCCGGGAGTGGGACCTGGTGGCCATTCCCGGTGTGCAGGAAGGGATCTGGCCCGATCTGCGGTTGCGTGGCTCACTGCTCGGGGTGGAACGGCTGATCGACCTGCTGGCCGGGGTGCGGGCGGAGGACAAGGTGTCCGCGGTGGCCCCGATCCTGGCAGAGGAACGCCGGTTGCTGCTGGTCGCGGCCAGCCGGGCGCGGCAGTCGCTGATCGTCAGCGCGGTGCGCGGCGAGGACGACACCCCGTCCCGGTTCCTGGACGAGCTGGACGGCGCGGACTTCGAGGGCAGCGACGAGGCCGACGCGATCCGCCCGGTGTTCCAGCCCAGCCGCGGCCTGATCCTGGCCGACCTGGTCGGCGACCTGCGCCGCGCGGTCTGCGATCCACGGGCCGAGCCGGACCAGCGGGCACGCGCCGCCACCCAGCTCGCCCGGCTGGCCGCGGCCGGGGTGCCCGGCGCGCACCCGGACTCCTGGTACGGCCTTGGCGCGACCAGCACCGAACGTCCACTGTGGACAGACGTGGAAGCCGTCGGCATCTCACCGTCCACTGTGGACATTCTGTCCCGCTGCCCGCTGCGCTGGATGGTGGAGCGGCACGGCGGCCAGGACCCGGCCGAACTGGCCTCCATCACCGGTTCCCTGGTGCACGCCCTGGTCCAGGCCGCCTCCTCCGGCGCCGACCCTGACACCCTGCAACGCACCCTGGACGAGGCCTGGGCCGCGGTGGACGCGGGCGCGCCCTGGTTCTCCCGCAAGGAACGGGCCAGGGTGGAGGGCATGGTCGACTCCTTCCGCGCCTGGCTGGTGCGCAGCCGGGCTGAGCTGACCCAGGTCGCGGTCGAGCACGAGATCATCGTCGAACTGCCGCCCAAGGAGGACGGCGGGCCCTGGCTGCGGGTCAAGGGCCGGGTGGACCGGCTGGACACCGACGCCGAGAACCGGCCGGTGGTGGTCGACATCAAGACCGCGCGCACCGCGGTCAGCAAGAAGGAGGCCGAGGAACACCCGCAACTGGCCGTCTACCAGCTCGCCGCCGCACTCGGCGCGTTCTCCTCGCTCGGCCTTGGCACCCAGCCCGGCGGCGCGCGACTGCTCTACGTGGCCAAGCCGGACAAGAAATCCGGTGCGGCCGAACGCAACCAGGCCCCGCTCAACGAGGAGGGCGTCAAGGTCTGGCTGGACGCCGTCTACGCCGCCGGAGCGGCCTGCATCGGCCCCACCTTCACCGCCACCGAGAACACCGACTGCTCCCGCTGCCCGGCGCGAACCTGTTGTCCCACCCAGGATTCCGGCAGGCAGGTGAGCGAGTGACCGAGTTCGCCACGCCGCACGAGGTCGCGGCGGCACTCGGCCTGCACCCACCAACCCCGGAACAGGCGCTGGTGATCGCCGCCCCGGCCGAACCCGCGCTGGTCATCGCGGGCGCGGGCGCCGGCAAGACCGAGACCATGGCGGCCAGGGTGGTGTGGCTGGTGGCCAACGGCCTGGTCACCCCGGAACGCGTGCTGGGCCTGACCTTCACCCGCAAGGCCGCCCGCCAGCTCGGCGACCGGGTGCGGGCCCGGCTGCGCAGGCTGGCCGGCTCCGGGCTGCTGGACCGGCTCGACCCCAGCGGCGACCGCCGGGCCGCGGTCACCGCTGGCGAACCCACCGTGCTGACCTACCACGCCTACGCGGGCAGGCTGGTCGGCGAACACGGGCTGCGGCTGCCGGTGGAACCCGGCGCCCGGCTGCTCACCGAGACCGCGGCCTGGCAGCTCGCGCACCGGGTGGTCGCGGGCTGGACCGAGGACATCGACACCGACAAGGTCCCGGCCACCGTCACCCAGTACCTGCTGTCCCTGGCGAGCGAACTCGGCGAGCACCTGGTCAGCCCGGACCAGCTGCGCGCGCACGCGCTGGAGTTCTGCCGCCTGATCGAGGACGCCCCGCGCGCGCCCCGGCAACGCGAGGGCCTGCCCGTCGCCCTGCAGGAGATCGTTGCCGCACAACGACTCCGGGTCGCGCTGCTGCCACTGGTGGAGGCCTACGCCAAGCGGAAACGGCGGGAGGCGGCGATGGACTTCGCCGACCAGATGTCCCTCGCGGCCAGTCTGGCCGAGACCGATCCGGACGTGGTGGCCATCGAACGCGAGCGCTACGGCGCGGTGCTGCTGGATGAGTACCAGGACACCGGGCACGCCCAGCGGGTGCTGCTGCGCGGCCTGTTCGGCGGCTCGCACCGGCCGGTGCTGCCGGTCACCTCCGTCGGCGACCCGGTGCAGGCCATCTACGGCTGGCGCGGCGCCAGCGCGGCCAACCTGCCCCGCTTCGCCACCGACTTCCCCACCCGCGACGCACACGGGAAATGGGTCCCCGCAACCACTTACGGCCTGCTCACCAGCTTCCGGAACCCACCGGAAGTGCTCACCCTGGCCAACCAGGTCTCCGCGACGCTGCGCTCCGGCGTGGCCGAACTGCGGGCCAAGGACAACGCCGGCGTCGGCGACGTCCGGATCGCGCTGCTGCCCGACCTGCACGCCGAACTGGCCTGGCTGGCCGACACCGTGGCCGCCCGCTGGGAGTCCACAGTGGACGCCACCGGCGCGCCGCCCACGGCCGCGGTGCTGGTCCGTCGCCGCGCCGACATGGCCGGGATCGCCGCCGCCCTGCGCGAACGCGGGCTGCCAGTGGAGGTGGTCGGCCTAGGCGGCCTGCTGACCGAGCCCGAGGTCCGCGACCTGGTCAGCGCCCTGCGCATGCTCACCGATCCGCTAGCGGGCACCGCGGCCATGCGGCTGCTCACCGGAGCCCGCTGGCGGCTGGGCGTCGCCGACCTGGCCGCGCTGTGGCGGCGGGCCCGGCTGCTGGCCACCCCGGAGAGCAAACGCGGCGGCCCGGACCCCCTGGACGCGCTCGCCGACGCGCTGCCGGGCGAACACGCCGAACAAGCCGGACTGGTCGACGCGCTGGACGATCCCGGCCCGCCCGAGGAGTACAGCCCCGAGGGCTTCCGCCGGATCCGCCGCCTCGGCGGCGAACTCGCCGCCCTGCGCCGCCGCGGCGACCAGCCACTGGGCGAACTCGTCGCCGACGTGGAACGCACCCTGCTGCTGGACATCGAATCGCTGTCCCGGCTCTCCGGCGTCGGCCGCGCGCACCTGGACGCCTTCGCCGACGTGGTCGCCGAATTCGCCCGCAGCAGCGCCAATCCCACCCTCAACGGCCTGCTCGACTACCTGGCCACCGCCGAACGCGCCGAGGACGGCCTGGAACCCGGCGAGGTCGAGGTCTCCCCCGACCGGGTGCAGATCCTCACCGCGCACGCCGCCAAGGGCCTGGAATGGCACGTGGTCGCGGTGCCGCACCTGGTCAAGGACGTCTTCCCGGGCCGCCGCAAATCCGCCTCCTGGCTGCGGGTGCCGCACCAGCTGCCCGCGGTGCTGCGCGGCGACGCCCAGGACCTGCCCGGCCTCAACCTGCACTCCTGCGAGAACCGCAAGGAGATCGAGGAAGCCCTGGCCGTGCACTCCGAGGAGTTCGAGGAACGCAGGCTGGCCGAGGAACGCAGACTGCTCTACGTCGCGCTCACCCGATCCGAGGAAACCCTGCTGGTATCAGGGCATTGGTGGGGTGAGACCGGCGAGAAACCCCGCGGTCCCTCGGAATTCCTCACCGAGATCCACGAGGTGATCACCGCGGGCGACCGGGTCGGCATCGTGCACCACTGGGCCCCGCACCCGGCGGAGGACGAGGTCAACCCACTGGCCGCCCAGGGCAACAGCCTCACCTGGCCGGTGGACCCGCTGGCCCGCAGGCGCTCCGCGGTCACCGACGGCGCGGACCTGGTCAGGGCAGCACTGTCCACAGTGGACCAGTATCAGCCACCCGCCGAACCGGAACCCGCCGACGAGGACGCCCCGGAACCCGGGAACTACCTGGCCCGCGACGAGGAATATCTGCCGCCGGAGGACGACTACCTCCCGCCGGAGGAGGATTTCGTGCCGCCGGAGGACGAGGAATACCCACCCGAGGACCCCTACTTCGACGAGCCCGAGCCCGAGCCCAGCGCCGAGGCCGAAACCGTCGCGGAACCAGCTCCCGCGCCCGACTCCGCGGACACCCCGGAACCCGCGCCCGCCAACGAGTTCGACCCCGAAGGCTGGGCCCGCGACGTGGACGTCCTGCTCGCCGAACGCGCCGCCGCCGCCAACCGCCGCGAACAGGTCCTGCTGCCCGAACAACTCTCCGTCAGCCAGCTGGTCGAACTCGCCAAGGACCCGGACGCGCTGGCCCGCCGCCTGCGCCGCCCACTCCCGTTCCCGCCGAACCCGTTGGCCCGCAGGGGAACCGCCTTCCACGCCTGGCTGGAACACCGCTACCAGGCCAGCCGCCTGCTCGACTTCGACGAACTGCCCGGCGCGGCCGACGCCGACCTGCCCACCGAGGAGAACGTGGACGCCCTGCAGCGCGCCTTCCTGGCCAGTGCCTGGGCCGAACGCACCCCGCACGACGTGGAGGTCCCGTTCGAGACCGAGGTGGACGGCATCACCGTGCGCGGCCGGATGGACGCGGTCTTCGCCGACCCCGACGGCGGCTGGACCGTGGTCGACTGGAAGACCGGCGCCGTCCCCGACGAAACACACCTGCCCGCACTGGCCGTGCAGCTCGCCGCCTACCGGCTGGCCTGGGCCGCACTGGCCGGGGCCGAACTGACCACCGTGCGCGCCGCCTTCCACTACGTGCGCACCGACACCACCCTGCGCCCTGCCGACCTGCTCGACGCCGAGGGCCTGCGCGAACTGGTCAGGGAGATCCCGAAGCTGTGAGCGCTCAGTTGCGGGTGCGCACCGTCTGCGTGGTCAGCTTCAGCGTCTGCTCGTAGAGCACTTCCTGCAACCAGCGCCCGAACAGCGAGGGCCCGAACTCCCGGGACCGGTCCTCCGGCGCGATCAGCACATCGGCGCCGTCGGTGTCCGCGGTGACCACGCCGATCCCGTAGTAGTCCAGTTCGATCAGCGGCCAGGCGTCGGCGGGCTGCGGCGCTGGCAGCACCACCGCGCACGGGGCCAGCGTCATCAGCGTGCCGCAGGAGTTCAGCGCGGACTCCACCGAGGACTCGATCACCAGCACGCCCAGCAGTTCCACCGCGGGCACCGGGATCTGGTCGTGGAAGTCCGGCTCGAACCAGGACCGGAACCAGGACGGATCCGGCTCCGGTGGCCAGCCGTTCTCGGTGCGCCACTGGTGCACGTGGTCCAGGACGCGGACCACCGCGGACACCTGCTGACCGAGCACGGCGACGTCGGGAATGACCACGCCGCGCCAGCCGAGCGCCGTAGCGGCGTGTTGGAGTGGCGGCACCCAGGCATCCTAGGCCGATCGCTCGATGATCGGTGCGGCGGCCGCCTGGCGGAGCGGACTTTTCCTCCGTTCTGTCCAGCGAGTTGCCCCATTTGGTGGGTTTTTTCTTATCTCTGCGTCAAGTTGTGACCATCCAACCATTCGGCACCGCATGGTTTCCGTCCCCTGCGATTTAGGAGACCCATGCGTACACAAATTCTCGGAGGCCTGTTAGCCGTCACCCTGTCGGCCATCAGCCTGATCACCGCCGCGCCCGCCGC
This sequence comes from Crossiella sp. CA198, assembly GCF_052078295.1. Classification (NCBI taxonomy): domain Bacteria; kingdom Bacillati; phylum Actinomycetota; class Actinomycetes; order Pseudonocardiales; family Pseudonocardiaceae; genus Crossiella; species Crossiella sp. CA198. The sequence continues at coordinate 136,855 of NZ_JBQJIM010000024.1, read as the reverse complement.
CTCGGCGACCGCCGTCCCATCCACCGAGCAGCGCACGCCCGAGCGTGTTCGACTGGCCGGATTCGACATTCCGGCGCAGCCGCGCGGCGGGGTCAAGATCAGTCACGCCACCGCCACCGCCCGGCTGAGCGCGGCCGGGATCACCTGGGGTTCCAGCGGCAACTGCTCGGACCGGCTCAACCCCAACTGCACCTCGTTCGACCAGATCTTCTCCGGCACCATTGACCAGGTCATCACGCTCAAGCGGGCCAGTGGCTGCGCGGTGCACCTCACCGGCGGCACCGAGACCGGCCACGGCGGCGGCACCTACACGCACTGGAACGGCTACAAGGTCGACTTCCGCCGGGCGGACTGCATCGAGGGCTACATCCGGCGCAGCTTCACCCAGCGTCAGCCCACCTTCGGCGTGGAGCAGTGGGTGTCCAACGCCGGCAACATCTACACCCGGGAGGCCAACCCGCCGCACTGGGACGTGCTCTACTTCTGAGGCGCTACTGACCGGCGTTGCGGCGCACCCGTAGCGCCCACAGCACCAGCGGGATCTGCAGCGGCAACCTGCCGAAGGCGATCAGTCGCTGCTTGAGTGGCTTGTCCCGCCAGTCCCAGGCCATCTTCACGTTGGCCGGGAACACCGCGATGAACAGCGCCGCGGCGGCCAGCGCGCCCAGCTTCCGGGTCTTGGGCACGGCCACCGCGGCGCCCACCGCCAGCTCGGCCACCCCGGAGAGGTAGGTCCAGGTCCGCGGCCCGCCGGGCAGGGCCTTGGGCACCAGCTCGTCGAAGGGCTCCGGGCGCACGAAGTGCAGCACACCCATTCCACTGAGGAACCCGGCCAGCACGACCGCGGCCTTGGCACGCTTCATGACGGTGAGCATAGGTCGTGTCGGCGGCGCGGGGTCCGGCCGATGCCATAGCCTGCTTCGCCGTGACCGACGAGCACCATCCGGGCGCGGGTTCCGCCGAAGCACAGGCGGTAGCGGCCCTGGCCGAGACCTACCTGGCGGACCTGCGTGAGTGGACCACCATCCCCGCGATCAGCGCCGATCCCGCCCACCGGACCGACCTGACCCGCTCCGCCGACGCACTGGCCCGCGGCCTGGACCGCGACGGCTGGCCGCGGATCCGCCGCTGGGACCTGCGCGGCGTGCCCTCGGTGTACGCCGAGTGGCCCGGTGATCCCGGCGCGCCGACCCTGCTGCTCTACGCCCACCACGACGTGCCCGCGCCGGCCGCGCTGGCCGACTGGCGGTTCCCGCCGTTCGAGCCCACCGTGCGCGCGGGCAGCCTGTACGGACTGGGCGTGCGCGGCGGCCGCGGCCGGATCGCCGCGCTGCGCCTTGGCGTGCGCGCGCACCTGGCCGCCACCGGCGGGCAACGTCCCAGAGTGAGCCTGCGGCTGCTCGCCGACGGCGCTGGCGTGCCCTCGGCGGCCAGCCTGTACGAGCTGCTCGGCGAACACCCGGCCGAGCTGACCGGCGACCTGCTGCTGTGCTGCGCGGCCGAGGACGTGCGCGCGCACGCCGTCCCACTGCTGCGCACCGCGGTGGGCATCCGGGAGCTGCCCGGCCCGCCACCGCTGTCCGCGGCGCCGGGTCCGGGCGCCGACGAACGCGTTGACCTGCCCTCGCTGCACGGGCACGCGGAGGCACTCGCCACACTGGTGCGCACCGCCGGCGCCCGTGCGTCCGGCCTGACCGATCGGGGGAGTGCGGCATGATCCGGCGCAGGTGGTCGGTGAGCCAGCTGACCGACCGTCCCGACCACGACCTGGTGGGGGTCATCAAGATCCCCGAGGGCGGGCGCGGCCCGGTCCGCTCGATCGTCACCAGGGTGATCGGCGCGTCGATCGCGCTGGCCGTCACGGTGGTCATCGTGTACCTGGACCGCGCGGGCTACCGGGATGTGGACGACAACGGGCTGACCCTGCTCGACTCGATCTACTACGCCACGGTGTCCCTGTCCACCACCGGCTACGGCGACATCACCCCGATCTCGCCAACGGCAAGGCTGACCAACATCCTGGTGATCACCCCACTCCGGGTGCTCTTCCTGATCGTGCTGGTCGGCACCACCCTCGAAGTCCTCACCGAACGCTCCCGCCAGGCTTTCAAGATCCAGAAGTGGAGGGCCAACGTGCGTGACCACGTGGTCGTCATCGGCTACGGCACGAAGGGCCGCTCGTCGGTCAGCGCCCTGCTCGGCGACGGCGTCGACCCCGGCAACATCGTCGTGGTCGACACCGACCACGAGTCCCTGGAAGCCGCCACCCAGCAGAAACTGGTCACCGTGCACGGCTCCGGCACCCGCTCCGACGTGCTGCGCATCGCCGGTGTGCCGCAGGCCAAGGCGGTCGTGGTGGCCACCAACCGCGACGACACCGCGGTCCTGGTCACCCTGACCGCCCGCGAACTGGCCCCCACCGCCCAGATCGTGGCCTCCGTCCGCGAGGCCGAGAACGTGCACCTGCTCCGCCAGTCCGGCGCCGACTCGGTGGTGGTCTCCAGCGAGACGGCGGGCCGCCTGCTCGGCATGGCCACCACCACCCCGTCCATCGTGGAGATGTTCGAGGACCTGCTGACCCCGGACGCCGGCCTGGCCATCGCCGAACGCGATGTCGAGCCGAACGAGATCGGCGGCTCACCCCGGCACATCTCCGACATCGTGCTGGGCGTGGTCCGCGGCGGTCAGCTGTTCCGGGTGGACGCGGCCGAGGCGGACGCGATCGAGGCCGGGGACCGGCTGCTCTACGTCAAGAAAGTAACCCCGCCCGAAGGGGAGTAGAGAACGTCTCTACCAGCCCAAACGGGGCCAGCCGCAGGGCTGGCCCCGTTCAGGGTCTCAGTTCGGGTCTCGATTGTCCCCCCAGAGGTACCCGTCAAGGCGCTGAGCGATGTCCCGCCGGACAGGCTCGGTCACGTGCATGTAGCGCTTCGCCATCCCCATGTTCGACCAGCCCATGAATCCCATGACCGCCCGCTCAGGCACTCCCAGGATGAGGAGCACGGTCGCGGCCGTGTGCCGGGCGTCATGCAGCCGAGCGTCACGGACACCAGAGGTGGTCAGCAGCTCTTTCCACACCTTCCGGTCCTTGCTGCTGTCCAGGGGCAGGCCGTTGGGCTGGGTGAACATCCAGTCACCCTCATGCCATTCTGACCCGGCTGTCTCCCGCTCTTTCGCCTGTTGCTCACGGTGCCGTACTAGCAGTTGATAGAGCTGATCCGGCAGAACCATTCCACGCTTTCCGGCCTTCGACTTGACCTCTACTTCAAACAGGCCACCGCCCTGACGCTCTGGGCACGATCGGGCATGACCAACGCAGTCTGGCGAACAGGGTGGAGGGCAAGCCCGCTTGTGCCGCGTGCACCCCTCCGGACACGGTTCGGTCTTGTGCTGGTTCGTGGTGCAGACCTCGGGGTCTTCGCAGCCATGTCGCCAAGTCCGGCGCTGGAGTTGACGAGCGATCCGCAGCGTCTTTGTCGCGTCATCCAGGCGAGACCATTTCAGCCCGAGTGTTTCACCCTGCCGTGTTCCCAGGGCGAGAGCGAGAACGAATCGAGCGCCGTTCCTCTGCGTCAGGGCAGTGCTCAGGAGTGCTTTGATCTCTTCCTCGTTGAGCGGCTCAATCTCGGTTTCCTCGGCCCTGGGAGGCTTGGCCAGTGCCACAGGGTTAGTCGTGATGTGTTCTCGTACTAGAGCCACCCGAAACGCGGTATTGGCGGTGCGATGGATCATCCCGACGGAGGTAGCTTTCAGGCTCCCCTTCGTCAGTAGCTTTTGGTACAGCTTCTCGAAATGCTCCGGAGTGATCCTGTCCATGCGATGAGCGCCGAGCCCGGGGATGAGGTGAACGTAAACCGCAGTCCGGTAAGTCGTGGCAGCCTTGTAGCGAATCGTGGGAGCGGCGATATTTTCAACCCAATGGGTCAGCCACTTCGCGACTGTCCAGGCTCGCCCAGGCTTCGTGACCTTTCCGCTTTCACGCTGCTGCTCAAGCTTACGTACTGCCGCGATTACGTCCTTTTCTTCCTTGCGTTTGACATGTCGCCGGTCGGGCTTGCCGTTGTCGAGCGTGCCCATGGTGACGCGGCCGTGCCAGAGCTGGTCGTACTCGCTGAAGTAGATGCTGGACGCGCCGTTGGGGGCGCGGGTGCCTTCGGGACGCTTCTTGCGTGGCATGCCTGGTCTCCGTTACTCGTAGTGACTGGACTTGGGTATGCGAGGTCGCGCGGCCGGAGGGTGGAACCGGTCGCTGGGGGTGTTTCCAGGGGGTGCGGTGCCGGGGCCGCTAGGTGCTAGACCGGCAGGGAGGGACCCACACGGGGTGTTCGAACAAGCGGTTTTCGGGGTGTTTCGGCTGGTCGCCGGTGGTGGGTCCCCGGGGTCCCTCGCTGGTGTTGTCGCTGGTGATGTGAGGGAGGCTGGCCAGGGACCCGCTGAGGGAGAACTCCCTCCCTCCCTGATGGGTCCCTCAGTGGGTCCCTGGCCGGTGGCTGGGTCGGGCTGCTAGCGGAGGTGCTAGGTCTAGCGGCCCTGGCCGCTAGGAATTGAGTCGGCCGCAGGCCGTCCGCTTGGTTACGCCGCGTGAGCGCGGCCGGTGGTGCGTAGCTGGTCGGTGTAGGTGCGGAGGGCGTCCAGGGGGACGCGGCGGCTGCGCCCGATCTGCACCGACTCGACCGCCCGGTTCTTGATGAGGGCGAACATCCGGGTGCGGCCGATGGACAGCTGTGCGGCGGCTTGTTCGACGGTGAGCAGAATCCGCGGTGCGGTGTCGAGCTGGGCGGTCATCGGGACTCCTTCGCGGTGGGGGTGTGGCAGGTGGGGCAGAGTCCGTAGCTGAGCAGGATCGGTCCGGCGGCGGTGATCGTGCTGTGCAGCGTGGTGGCAGGCTTGCGGCAGCGGTCGCAGGTGCTGTCCTCGGCCGGGCTGGGGGCGAGCTGGGGGAAGCAGGTCGGGCAGACCAGGTGGCCGGGTGCCCAGACCGCGGCCATGGCGACCTGGGGTGCGGCGCCCAAGTGCCGGCACTTGCGCACGGTGCCGGTGACGATGGCGCACACCAGGGTGGTGAACTGCTCGGCCAGCCACGCCGACGGGGTGGAGCGGGTCAGGGTCATGGACTTCTCGCGGGCAGCGTGGTGCAGCACGCGGTGTGCCTCGGTGCTGGCGGCCTGTACCTGGTCCAGCAGGGCGACGGGGTTGGTGATCGCGGTCATCGGGATCGGGTCCTTCCAGGTCGGGCGGGGTATCCCGCTGTTTGTGCAGCTCAGGGCCTGTACGGGGACACCGGGGACACGGTGTCCCCGAGGTGTCCCCGCTGTTTGTGCAGCTCAGACCCCCTACGGGGACACGGGGACAGCGGGGACACCTCACGGCGGGGCGGTGTCCCCGGCCGGGAAGTAGCGCCCGCCGGACCGGCGCAGCTCGCCATCGGTGAACATCCGCTGGCAGGTCTTCTTGACCTTCTCCACGTCGAGCTGCAACGCGGCTGCGATCTCCGAGGGGCCTTGCCCTGGGGAGGCGCGCAGGTGGCCGAGGATGGTGGCGCGGGTGTCGCCCATGGTGTGGTCGCTGGCCGGGCCGTCCAGCAGGGACCACGCGCCGCGTTCGGGGGCGAAGGCGAGTGCGTGTTCGGCTTCTTCGACGTCGCGGCCGGTGATGTGCAGGACTCCGTCGGCGCGGCCTCGGCCGCGTTCCAGGACCAGTACCGCGTCGGCGGCACCGGCGATGCCGTTGGTGCCGGAGACGGTGGCCAGGAAGTCCTCAGCGGTGGCTTTGCGGACGTGGTGGACTAGGACCACGGCGACCCCGTAGCGGTCGGCGAGGCGCTTGGCGTGCCCGACTGCGGCGTAGTCGGCGTCGTAGGCCGACATGCCCGCGGGCGGGATACCGCGCATCTTGGCGAAGACGTCGATTACGACCATGCGGGCGGCCGGGTGCTCCTCCAACCACGCCGCAATCGCTGCCACGCCACCGGAGGGGAAGGGCGGGCATGCGGTGGCCAGGGTCAGCCCGTCCGGCGCGGGCACGTCCCCCAACACGATCTCGATGCGGTTGCGCAACCGGCGGGGCGTGTCCTCCAAGGCCAGGTACAGCACCGGTCCGGCCTGGACGGGGACGCGCTCGAACGCCAGGCCTCCGGCAGCGATGGACAGGCCGAGGGACAGGGACAGCCAGGACTTGCCGACCTTGGGCGGTCCGGCGAGCAGGCTCACCCCTTCGGCGAGAAAGCCCGGGACGGCCCAGCGCGGTTCGGGGAACTCCATCCCCATCAGCTCGCTGGCGGTCCAGGCCGAGCGCGGACCGGCAGCCGATCCGGCAGGGCCGAGGGTGAACCCGCCAGTGCCGCGCGGCAGCACCAGGCTGCTGGTGGCCGGTGCCGTGAACCCGGGTTCGGCGGTGGTGCCACCTGGTGCGGCGGCCGGCTGTTCGCCGGAGGTTGCGGCCGGGGCGAGAGCGGCTGTACCCGGTGGGGGGACTGCCCGTAGGCGGGGTAGGCCCGGTGCCGGGCTGGTGGTGTCTGGGTGGTTCATGAACGCTCCCACTGGTGGTGTGCGCGGGGTGCTGGTGCGGGGGTGCCGGGGTCGGCAGGCCCAGCCGGGGTGGAATGCGGCTGGGACTGCCGGACCGGCAGGAACCGGCGGCCGTAGGGCTGCCGTTTCGGCAGGCGCTCAGCCTCTGGTGAGGCTGTGTCCGTCGATGGCCCAGCCCAGTCGCCACGCCAGGCTGGTGCACCGGTCGTAGTGCCGTTTCGGCACCGGAACGCATCCGGTGGTGGGCTGTCCGGTGACGATGCGCCGGTTGTAGGCGCGGAGGTTCTCGTCGGTCTGCCGGACCGTGGCGGTGCCGAAACGGCGGACCGTGGCGGCTACCAGGGCGGCCACTGCCGAGGCGTTCAGGTCGCCGGTGAGGTCGGCGTCGGAGAGCAGCAGCGCGGCGGTGAACTCGCCGTAGCTGCCCAGCTCGAACAGTGCCGTGCCGGTGGTGGTGTCGGTGAAGGTGAACCGCGGATCGCGTGGTCCGGCTTGCCGTCGGGTGACCTGGATTGCGGCGCCGGTGAGGGTGGCGGTCATCAGACTGCCGCCTTCGCGCGTGCCCGGGTGCGCCGGGCCGGGGTGCCGGCGGGGAGGCCGTAGAGCTGGGAGACCCGGTCCCGGGCGAAGGTCAGGGCCTCGGCCCGCTCCGCGTTCAGCCCGCCTTCGCCGATCTCCACCTGGGCCTCCTCGACCGAGGGGGAGGCGTTGAGGAGGGTGTCCATGACCAGCTCGTGTGCCAGGGCGTCTTCGGCCAGGTCGGTGAGCTGCATGCCGCCGGTGAGCAGCGTGTAGAGCACGGCCACCAGGTCCTCATAGGAGAGGGCGTAGGTCATGCTGACCTGCACGGTGGCCCGGGTGGTGTTCTGCTGACGCAGGCCGGACAGGCAGTGGGTGGCGTGGCCGCCGATGGTGCCGAAGGCGTGGTTCTGGGGGATCATCTCAGGCCACCTCCGCCGTCTCGTCGCTGTCCAGGTCGGAGGCGGAAGTGTTGTGCCCCAAGGAGTCCAGGGCCTGTCGGGCGTCCTCGGCGGCGGTGTCCTCGAAAGCGCGGAGGGCGTACTCGGGGATGCGCAGGGACTTGCCGATCAGCAAGGCGTCGATCTTTCCGGCCTTGATGGCGCGGTAGATGGTGGCCTTGGAGATGTCGTACCGTTCGGCGACTGCGTTGACCCGCAGGTAGCGGGTAGTCTGGTCCTGCATCTTGTGGCTCCAACCGTTGAGATGTGCGCCCCGGCCGGTGTTCCCGCACCGCCGGGGCTTCTTGTTGTCTGCCGCCGCTCTAGCGATCAGTGCGACAGGAGCAACCGTAGCAACTGGCTTAAGCCAGTGTCAACAAGTGGCGCAAGCCAGTTTCGCTAGACTTGTGGCATGACGCATCCACCCAGGTCGCCGCAAGGCGAGGGCACTCCTAGTCGCCAGCTCGCTGCTGCCCTGCGCGCTGCAATCGAGTCCGGGAGCTTCGGTCCCGGAGACAAGCTCCCGTCGGAGCGTGAGCTGGCCGCAACCTACGATGTCGCTCGTAACACCGCGCGTGAAGCTATGCGTCAGCTGGCGGAATCCGGTCTTGTAGTCGCGCAGCACGGCCGCGGTGTGTTCGTCAGGATCAAACCGCGCCTCATGCGCTTTGGTCAGAGTCGCTATTCGAAAAGGCTCCGAGATGAAACGGGCGTGTCGCCGTTCCATGCTGAAGTTCTTATGCAGAATCGAACGCCAAACGCGAACCTGACCTCAATTGAGCGAATTATTCCACCGAATTTCGTTGCTGAACGACTGAAGGTTGATCCTAACGTGAAGAGTGTCGTTCGTCGGGAAAATTGGTACTTTGCTGATGCGGAGCCAATGCAAATCGGCGTGACTTTTATTCCGTGGGAAATCGCTGAAGGGTCCGAACTGGCGACAGGTGACCAGTTGGGTAAAGGTGACCTATATGCACGATTTGAAGACAAGGGGTATCTAATCACGTACACGCGTGAAGAGGTCACTGCCCGAATGCCTACGCCCGATGAAGTGCGAGGATTGATGTTGCCGGACGGCGTGCCCGTGCTGGTAGTGCTTCACACGGGACTTGATCAGGGGCGTCGGCCATTCGAGCTAACGGAGTTCGTCATGCGTGCTGATTACACCGGTCTTGACTATACGATGGCGGTGGATGCCTAATGTCTCTTGAAATTCGCCCTCGGCAGAAAGCAGATTTTCCTGATCTTGCCCAGGTTCTTGTTCGCGTTCATGCCCGTGATGGCTATCCTGTAGAGGGGGTTACTGAGCCTGAAATGTGGCTAACTCCGCCGCATGAGCTTGCAGCTTGGACCGCGCTCTATGATGGTCTTCCTGTCGGTCAGGTCTCGCTTACTCTTGCCGTTGACGGTGACGATGCTGCAACTCTTTGGCGAGGGGTCACCGGTAAGTCAATTGGCGAACTTGCTATTCCCGCCAGGCTTTTTGTGGACCCTGAGAAACGGCGATGCGGAGCCGGGAAAAAGCTTATGCATGCTGCTTACGAGTTCGCCAGCGAACGCGGGCTTTCTGTCGCTTTCGATGTGATGTTGAAGGATCAGGCCGCGATCAGCCTGTACGAGGCGCTCGGTTGCCGTCGTCTTGGCACCGTCACGCACCATCACGGTGAGGCGCAGTCCGAACGTGCCGCCGTGTACGAGGCACCACCGTGGTCGTCGTCTCGTTGACGGCGGAAGTTCGGAGCGCGTTTGCACAGGCTAGAAGCAGCGCTAGATCGGGGACAGCGCCTGCGCAGATGGTGTCCCCGCTGTCCCCGTGTCCCCGTAGAGGGTCTGAGCTGCACAAACAGCGGGGACAGTCTCGGGGACACGGTGTCCCTGTGTCCCCGAGCTGTCTACCGGGGGCGGTAGGCGTCGCGGCGGTGGGCCACGGTCAGGACCGTGACCGTGCGGGCGGTGTCGTCGATCGCGTACAGCACCCGGTATTCGCCCCGTCGGGTGCTCCACACCTGGTCATACGGTTCGTCCAGGGGCTTGCCGAGACGGCGCGGGTTGCCCGCGACCGGGCCGGTGATGTGCTCGAACAGCGCGGTGGCGACATCCATGGGCAGCCTGTTCATGCTGCGGCGGGCGCCGGGGGTGAAGGTGACCGTGTAGGGCGTAGCCGCGGTCACCGGTCACCGGAACGGGCGCGCAGGTCCGCCGCGATCTCGTCGGCGGACACTGTTCGGCCGGCGCGCATGTCCTCCATGCTTTCGCGCAGGTCTCGGACCAGGTCGGCATCGGCGAGCACGTCGATCGTTTCGCGGAGGCGGTCCAGCTCGCCGGAGGGGACGACGTCGGCGACGTGTTCGCCGTGTGCGATGACGGCGACGGTTTCACCGCCTTCGGCGCGGCGTACGGCGTCTTCCCAGCGGGCGGCCTGCTGGGTGGCGGTGTGCAGGGCGTGCAGGTCGTCTGCGGAGACGCTGACGGGCTGTTCGCTCACTCGGCTTCCTTCCCTGGTGCGCTGGTGAATGTCACGTTCCCAGGGTAGCCGCGCAGGCAGAGGCCAGACAGCCCTACTACCCCCGCGCGGGGGTAGTAGGGCAGGTTCGGGTCTGGACGTCCGGATGCCTGATCAGGACAGCGGTGAGGGCCACGGGAGAGGGCCGCAGGGTCCCCACCCCCGCGCAGTGCGGCTGAGGGCCGTACGGACGCTTTGGCAGGGCGCTGAGAGCCCCGTAGAGCGCCGAACGGGGTGGGGCGGGTGGGTTAGATCGCGGGTTAAGTCGCGGGTTAGATCGGTCGGGCCGGGTTAGATTTCTAACCCGGGGATTAACTCGACCTTAACCCGCCTTGACCTGCGGAAAGTTAGAAAATTAACTGGGTTAGATCGGCCGCTGAACGTGTGTTGATCATGCGTTTTCGGGGGTGCGGCGAGGGTGCGGCCGAGCTAACCCACCCGGGCCAGGCCACCGCGGTCGGGGCAGGCCCACCCCGGGGTGGTCTCGGCCAGTGAGTGAACGAGCGCAGCCCCGCTGGCCATCCTGTCCAGGCCGTTCCACCCTGGTGGGCGCCTGCTCGTTCACTCGTTCATTCCCAGGTCAACAGCCCAGCTCAGCCCGAGTGAACGGGGCCGGGCGGGACCGGGGTGAGTATTCACGCACCAGGTGCTGGCTCACGCGCCCGTTCACCCGCCCCAGGCCAGGCAGAGCGGGCAGCGTCAGCCGAGCCCAGCGACCAGCCCCCTCCCGGGTCCAGCCGGTCTTGCGCGGCTGTAGCCAGGGGGGAGAGGACTTGCCCCGGACGCCATCCGCCCATGTCCAGGCCGCCGTGCGCGGGTCTCAATCAGGGTCTCAGTCCGGGGCCGTCCGGACCGTTTCCCCCGTTGCCCTGGTCTCTCTGACCAGCCAAAACATCCGGGGTGCACGTGTCTGAATGGTCAGCCTGAGAATCTACGTCAAGAAGGTCACCCCACCCGAGGGGGACTGAGTCAGTCGGTCGCCTTGGGATGCCTCGGACTGGCGTAGGTCACCCAGACCAACCGCCGGTCCGGGGCCGGGCAGTACCAGATCCGCCCGCCCGAGGTGACCTCGTACTGCCACTGCTCCAGGGGTTGCCCGTCCACCACGGCCGCGGCGTAGCGGCCCCGGAGCCGGTGCTGCCGGGCCGGGTTCTCCGGTGCGGTCGGCCGTTCGGTGAGCACGATCCACGCTTCCCAGGTGTTCGAGCGCGCGGATCGGCACAGCTCCTCCCAGCCCTTGGCCGCGTCGGCGGTGGCGAACCGCGCTTCCCAGCCACCGGGCGGGGCTGGCGGGGTTACCCGGTCGCCGCGTTTGGCAGGCACGACTCAGACCTCCGTCGGCGCCGGAACCGGACCGAAGTCCCCGTCGAACGGCCCGGCGAGCTTGCCCGCCAGCTCCGGATCCGCGTGGATGATCGCGGTGCTGCGCCATTCCCGGATGGTCTGGTCGAGCACCGACCACTGCCCGAGTTCCGCGGACGCCTGGAACGCCCTGGCGAAGTCCAGGGCGAACTGCGCCTGCTCTTCCACCGGCAGCACGTCCACCCAGGGGAACTCATCGAGCAGAGCCCTGGCCGCCAGTTCACGTGGCAGGTGCGCCAGCACGTTGCGCAGCGCCCGCGCGGCGGTCACCGCGCCGTCAGCGGCGGACTGCGACCGGTCTTCCCGGATCAGCAGCAGCGAGGCGCCGTCGCGTCGCCGGACGCGGACATCGCCTTCGTCGGCGAGTGCCGCGACGCCCTTGGGGTCGCGCTGCAACTCGTGCCACTGCACCTCGGTCACCATGAGCACATTCTGAACTTTTTCAGAACTCCGCGCAAGTGGGGCCTCAGTGCGGCACCGGTTGAACGGGCAGGATCAGCCGGAACAACGCCCCCGGCTGACCCGGTGGCGGCTGCACGCACTCCAGGTTCCCGCCATGCGCCCGCGCGATCCCCTGCGCGATCGCCAGCCCCAGCCCGGCCCCGCCAGACCCCCGGTCCCGCGCGGCGTCCAGCCGTACCAGCCGGTCGAAGATCCGCTGCCGGTCGGCCGGCGGCACCCCTGGCCCGGCATCGGCCACCTCCACGTACGCCCACGGCCCGTACTGACCCACCTGCACCGACACCACGCCGCCGCGTTCGGAGTACCGGCGGGCATTGCCGAGCAGGTTGGCCAGCACCTGGGCCAGCCGGTCCGCGTCGCCGGAGACGGTCACCGCGGTGCCTGCCACCACCACCTGCACGTGGTTGGCCAGCAGCCGGATCCGTTCGGCCTCCGAGCGGGCCAGCGCGAGCAGGTCCACCGGTTCCCAGCGCAGTTCCAGGCCCTCGTCGATCTTGGCGATGGACAGCAGGTCCTCGACCAGCCTGCCCGCCCGCCTGGCCTCGCGGGCCATCAGCACGTTGAGCCGTTCCCGGTCCTCGAAGCTGCTCTCCGGACTGCTCTGCACCACCGCCTCGGCCGCAGCCTGCACCCCGGCCAGTGGGGTGCGCAGCTCGTGCGCGGCGTCGGCCAGGAACCGGCGGACCCGTTCCTCGGACTCCCTGGCCTGGCGTTCCGCGCCTTCCAGGGCGTCCAGCATCTCGTCGAAGGCCGCGGCGGTGCGGCCCATGTCGGTGTTCTTCTTGGTCGGCGCCAGCCTGCCGCCGCGGTGCCCGCCCGCGATGGAGCGGGCCAGGCTGGTCATCCGGTCCAGCGGGCGCAGCGACAGCCGGATCACCAGCGCCTGCACCAGCGCCGCGGCGCCCAGGGTGCCCACGCCGAGCAGCGCCAGCAGCTGGCGCAGCCTGCGCTGGGCCGCGGAGGTCTCGGTGCGGTCGGCGACCAGGATCAGGTTGCGCTTGCCGGTGAGCTGGCGTTCCACCCGCAGCGGATCCACCGGCTCGCCCTGGCCGGGGCCGGTGATCTCCTGGCCGTTGGGCAGCACGATGGTGCCGCGGATGCCGTTGCCGGTGGCCTTGTTCGCCAGGTAGTGGTTGTCCCGGCTGTCCCTGGCCGCGCTGACCACCAGGTCCCCGCGGGCCTGCACCCGGTCCTTCAACTCCCGGGCCGACTGCACGCCGAAACGCCAGTCCACCAGCACGATGAAGGCGATCACCGCCAGCGCGAACACGCCGAAGGAGGCCCAGGACACCCGCAGGCGCAGCGATCCGGTGCGCAGTGGCGGCGGCACGCCGTCGGGCATGCTCACGGCTCGTTCGCGCGCAGCACGTAGCCCAGCCCGCGCACGGTGTGCAGCAGTCGCGGCCCGTGCGCCTCCAGCTTGCGGCGCAACGCGCTCACGTGCACCTCGACCAGGTTCGCGTCGTAGTCCTCATAGCCCCACACCGCGGTGAGGATCTGCGTTTTGCTCACCACCCGCCCGCGCTGGGCGGCCAGGTAGGACAGCAGCCGCAACTCGGTCGCGGTCAGCTCGATGCTCACCCCGACCCTGGAGACGATGCCGCCGTCGGCGTCGATGACCAGGTCGGCGATCTGGGTGGTGGAGGGCACCCGGTTGAGCCGCCGCAGCACCGCGCCCACCCGTGCGATCAGCTCGGCCAGCTCGAACGGTTTGACCACGTAGTCATCCGCGCCGCCGCGCAGCCCGCGCACCCGGTCGTGCACGCCGTCCCGCGCGGTGAGCAGCACCACAGCCGAATCGCACCGGCTGCGCACCACCTCCAGCAGCGCGAACCCGTCCCGGCCGGGCAGCATCACGTCCAGGATCACCAGGTCCGGGCGGAAGGAGTCCAGGTCGGTCTCCAGGGTCCGGCCATCCGGCCTGGCCTGCGCCGCGTAGCCGGCGGCGGACAGTGCGGAGGCCACCGCGACCCGGATGGCCTCGGCGTCCTCGACGAGCAGAACTCGTGCAGCGGTGCTCACCGGTCCCATTGTGGGCCCACCAGCCTGAAGCATGGCTGAAGGCACTCGCGCCGAACCGGGTGTTTCAGCTCTGGTTCAGCTTCGCCGAGGAGCGTCGCTGCCGCACCAACCCAGCTGTCGTATCGCCCAGTCGTCGTGGAGGAACCGTGAACGAGGAGCCGTTGATCGTGCCCGTCCCGGAGCAGCCACCCGCCGAGTCCGCCGCGCCACGCCGGCGCGGGCTCAAGGCACTCGGCCTGGTCGCGGTGATCGGCGTGGCGGGCGCCGCGGTCGGGGCCGTGCTGCTCGGCGGCCTGACCGGGTCGGCCGCGCCGCGCGGCGAGATCGCGCTGGCCGCCGAGCCGGAGGTGGTCCAGGTGGCCGCGCAGGACCGGCAGGCCCGCGGACCCAAGGAGAACAAGCAGCGCCGGGCGCCCGCGGACAGCGCCCTGTTACTCGGCGCGGTGAAGTCGGTGGCGCCGGGCAAGCTCACCGTCACCAGGGACAGCGGCGGCGAGGTCACCGTGGACACCGACGCCCGCACCAGGGTGCGCGGCAACGGTCAGGACGCGCTCACCGGTCTGCGGGCGGGTGACCGGGTCGCGGTCCGGGTGAGCAAGGAGAACAAGGCGCTGCGGGTCACCGCGCCGAAGGCGCACATCACCGGCACCGTGACCAGGCTGGACGGGGACCGGGCGACCATCCTCGGCCAGTCCGGGCTGGCCGTGCCGGTGGACCTGGCTGGCATCCAGGACAAGCCCAAGGTCGGCGACCTGGTCTCGGTCCGCGGTGCCGCGGCCGACGGCGGCGCGCTGCTCAAGGCCGAGCGGCTGGTCCAGGTCCCGGCCAAGCGGTAGCGCTCCGGTTGACCGGGCAGGGGAGCCGTCTGCCACCATCGACAGAGTGGCTCCCCGACCCGCTCCCGTGCGCTGGGGACTGATCCTGCTCGCGGTCGGGCTGGTCGGTCTCGGCACCGCGCTGGTCGTGTGGCTGCGCCCGGTGCTCGCCGGCGGTTCGACCCAGGCGCAGACCCGCGAGGTCAGCGCGGTGGTGGTCACCTCGACGCCGTGCACCGGCCAGGCCGCCAGGGACGTGGTGGAGATCGAGGTCGACGGCCAGAAGCGGCAGGCCACACTGGACGGCTGCGGCCACCGCCAGGGCGAGACGCTCAAGGTCGCGCTGCCCGTGCCGGTGGCCGCCGGTGACCTGGTCGTGCTGCCCGCGGGCGCCGCGCCCACCGGTCCCGGCCTGGAGGGCAGGCTCAGCTCGGTGCTGCTGGCGCTGGCCTGCGTGGCCGGCGCGCTCTACGGCTTCCTGCTGCGGGTCCGGCTGCCGATGCCGCGCCGGGCGAAAGCCCAGCCGGTGGCCAGTCCTGGCTAGTAGAACAGCCGGTCGCCCGCGGTGGCCATCCGGTGCGAACCGCCGTGCCCGGCCACCCAGTCGCGGATCTGCCGGATGGCGTTGCCGCACTGCCACGAGCCGTCGTAGTCCTTCGCGCCGGTCTGCGCCCCGTACCCGGCGATGATGCCGTTCACGCCAGCCACGCCCAGCAGCCGGTCGACGTACCAGGTGTCGTGATAGGTCGTCGTCCAGGAGAACGTCGCCGCGAACCGGCCCGCGTCCCGGTCACCGGCCGCCTTCTTCAACTCGGTGCAGGTGTTCCAGCTCGGCTCGGTGCAGTTGCCGAACCCGTTGCGGATGTCGGAGTCCCCGTAGTCCATCACCCGGCGGCCATTCGGCAGACCCGAGCCGTGGCTGTGGTAGACCCCGCGGACCTTGTCCAGCGATCCGGTGGTGGTGATCCCCTCCAGCGGGCCGAGCCGTCCCTGCAGGCTCTGCCAGCCGCGGCCGCCGACATCGGGGTTGCTGGGGTGGTACTCGTAGAAGCCCCAGAGCACCGGGATGCCCGCGCTGGTCAGTCGTTGCGCCATGTCCCGCAGCCCCGCCACGCTGCACCCGCGGTTGGGCTGCTCGCCGCAGTAGTTCGGATCCTTGAGGTCCAGCCACACCAGCGCGAGCTTGCGCCCCCGGCCGGCCTCTTCGAGGATCCGGGTGAACATGCTGTCCATGCTGGGCCCGTACCGGTTGTTCCCGGCGCTGCTGCAGTCGTGCCAGGCCCGCCATTCGTTCGGATTCCACCAGGCACAGGCGTCGATCTCGATGGCGTTGGCGCCGTGGTCCAGCGCCGCGCTCACCCCGCCGAGCGTGTTGACCTGGTGCGCGATGGCGTACACCGGCCGCTGCGCCGCGGCCGCCGCCGGCGAGGCCGCCAGCAAACCCGTCCCCGCCACACCCGACACCAAGGCCAGAACCGTCGCCGCCACCCGGCCCCACCGCGTCCGGATTCCCGTTGCTCGCACTGGAATTCCCCTCCCGTTGTGCTCCGCTGACCGCACCCACGGTCCCAGCGCGCCATGATCGACAACCACTCGCGGGCGATTGTCAATGCCTCGCCGGGCAGCTCCCCTGCACCTTCGGGTCAGACCTCGGACAGCTCAGCCGAGTTCTTAGGGAACCTGGGAGTCCCGTTTTCCGTCCCACCTCCGCACCGTCGCAACAGCGGAGAGGGGCAGCCCATGGGGACGTTGCCGTGACCGCGGGAACGCGCCGCGCCGAACTGAGACTCGACCCGCGCCAGTTCGCGCTGAGCTGGAAACGGCTGGGCCTGGGCGTACCCCCGGCCGCGCTGGCCACCCCGGCCGGTCCCGAGCAGCCGGGTCCGCCGATGCCGCCCGAGGAAGACCTGGTCCCGGCCCTGCGCCTGCTGGCCACCGCCCAGCGCGAGGTCACCGTGCTGGTCTCCCGCCAGCCCGAGATCTGGGCGGTCGCGGTGGCTTCCGGCGACGCCGGCCTGCTGGCCACCCGCAGCGCGGGCCTGATCCGGCTGCGCCCCGCCTTCGGCACCGCCCTGCCCAGGCTGATCGTCTCGGTCGCGCCCACCCTGCGCGGCGGCCCCGGCCGCTCGGTCAGCCTGCCCAGCGGCGTCTTCGACGAGGCCTGCGGCCGCGCCTACACCGGCGCCGAGGACCTGACCAGCGCGCTGCGCGCCCGCCGGGTCCGGGCCACCGACGCCGAGGCCCTTGGCCACATGCTCAGCGGCATCACCGGCGGCGGCCAGTTCGGCGCCGCCATGCGCGACCGTACGGGCCGCCGCCACGCAGCCGCCCACACGGTCAGCTTCCTGGACACCGAACGCGGCCGCTACCTGCTGGAACAACGCGGCACCTACGACGGCGCCTCCTGGACCACGGTCGCCCCCGGCAACCCGGCCAGGGTGACCGCCCAGGTCCAACGCATGCTCGCCGACCTGGCCCGCACCCTAGGCTGGGACTAAACTACAAGAAACTTTTAGTTTCATGAGAAGCGCATACGCGAAACTAAAGCTTAGTTTGAGTATGAGGTACCATAGTCCGGTGTTTGACGAGCGAGGCCCGCGCGACCGGCTCTGGCAGGTAGCCGCCCGCCAGCGTGGCTACTTCACCGCGGCGGAGGCCCTCGCGGCCGGCTACTCCTACCAAGCGCAGCAGTTCCATCGGAAACGGGGCAACTGGACGCGGGTCGATCGCGGCATCTACCGCTTCCGCGAGTACCAGGACCTGCCCAGCGAGGCCACGGATCAGTTCGTCCGCTGGTCGATGTGGAGTCGCGACCGCGCCGTCGTCTCGCACACCAGCGCGCTCGCGGTGCACGACCTCGGCATCGCCAACCCCGCGGAGATCCATCTGACCGTGCCACCTGACTTCCGGCAGCAGCACAGCGCGGTGGTGCTGCACCGGTCGCGGCTGATGGACCAGGACGTCGAGGCGCACGAGGGATTCCGGGTCACCACCCCGCTTCGCGCCGTCATCGAGACGGCTTCGGCTGGGATTGATCAGGACATCGTCGACTCAGCAGTCGCCGAGCTTCTCTCCAGGGGAGTGACCAGTCGGCGGCGGCTGCTGCACGCGGCGCAGGAGATGGGGGCACGGACGGAACTGGCCGTCGAACGAGCGCTGCGCGCGGAGGCGGCATGACGCAGTACAGGACTGCGATCGATCTGCGTCGAGCGCTGGAGACCCGGCTCAAACAGCAGTCCGAGCACGAGAACAGCGATCTTGGCAGGCTCCGCCGCCGCGTCGTGTTCGACCGGGTGGCCGTGCGCCTTTCCGCGGACGACGGAGCCCAGTGGGTACTCAAGGGCGGCGCGGTACTGGAATTCCGGCTCCGTGAGCGGGCCAGAGCGACGAAGGATCTCGATCTCGCGCTCACCAACGGTGCCGCGGACGGCTTGGCGGTGCGTGAACTTCTGCTGGAGGCGCTCGCCGAAGACCTGGATGGTGACTGGTTCTCGTTCCGGATCCAGCCGCCGGTACCGCTGGCCACGGATACCGCGGGACGCGGAGCCTGGCGATTTTCCGTTGAGGCCTGGCTCGCGGGCAAGATGTTCGCCGCCATCCGGCTCGATGTCGCCGCGCGCGGGGAAGAGCTGGCGGTCACCGAGCAGCTGCGGCTCCCGGGTTTGCTGGACTTCGCCGATATCCCGGCACGGTCGATCGAGGCCGTGGAACCGCGGCAACATTTCGCGGAGAAACTGCACGCGTTGACCCGGGACTACGGTGACCGGCCCAACACCCGGGTCAAGGATCTGGTTGACCTGGTCCTGCTCATCGAGAACGGGCTGCAGGCCAACCGCGCCCTGGTCGACGTGGTTCGCCACGTGTTCACTGTTCGCGGCACCCACCCGTCGCCGGTCACCGTTCCCGATCCGCCACCGCGGTGGAGCAGTCAGTACCCGGAGTCGGCGCACCGGCTCACCGAAACCGCCGACAACCTCCCCGCAGCGCTGAAGCTGCTACGCGACTTCTGGCGCGACGCACTCGACGACGCGACCGGTTAGCACCCTGGGCTGCGACTGAGATCAGCCCGGCAATTCCCAGCTGTTCTCCGCGTCCAGCCGAACGATCTGCCGCCCCCCGGCGATGACCAGCCGGTACCGCCCGATGTCCGGACTGCCCAACCCCTGCCAGCGCGCGTACTCAGCCTCGACCTCGCTCCACAACCGCCGCGGCCCGCCCTCGACAACCGTCCACCCGCCGTCGCCGCCGGTGTTCACATTCGCCCACGACCCGTCCACATGCCGGAAGCTGGAGCAGCTGACACCCCCGCTCCACCCCCAGGTCCGGTAACCGATCTCGCCGATGGTGAGCTGGACGTGCAGCCGGAAACCGGCGGGCGCGCCGTGGCCGCATTCGGTCGCGCGCACCGCGGTGCTCCGCTCCGGGTGCATCGGATCCGGCGTCTCGTCCTCGGTGGTGAACGCGGGCTGCAGGTACACCGGCCACGGAAAGCGCCCGGTCCCATGCTGCTCATCCGTGACCGTCACGATCACCGCGATCCCGTTGCCGGACACGGCGAGGATCTTGCCGCCCGGCTCGCAGCGCGCGAGCGACTCCGCCGGGATCCGCAGCCCGCGTACCGGCGCCGCCGCGATGATCCGCTGATAGGGCGGGCTGACCCTGGCCGAGGGCCGGTAGCCCGCCCTGGCCAGCCGGTCCCGGACCCGGCGCACCGCCTTGGCCTCCGCACCGGTGACGGTCACGTGCTCGCTGCCGTACCGCTCGCACAGCAGCGCGGCGGTGTAACCCAGGCCCGGCCCGGTCACCAGGATGCGGTGACCGGGCTTCGCCTTGGCCGCGTTGAGCAACCGGGCCAGCTCCGCGGCCGGCATCCGGCAGATCGCGTCGGACCGCTGATCGGCCGCCGGCACGAACCGGTCCCGTGGCACGCTCGTCACTAGCTCACGATGTCCGCTTTGGCGTTCCAGGTGTTGCAGTCGCGGCTGTTGTTGTACTTGGCGCCGTGGGTGGCCCAGGCCTTGTTGTTGCCGGGGGAGCCGTGGTCGCGGGGCCGCTTGTTGTTCGGCCAGTCACCGCGTTCGCCCAGGTCGGCGATTGCCGCGTTGGCCAGGTTCCGGTTCACCGAGGCGCGGCCGGAGGCGGCGGCCAGGAACATGCCGGCGAAGCAGCTCGCCTGGAGTTCCTTGCGGCGGGACAACTCCAGCCCGCGGGCCGAGGTCTGACCGGCGTCGTACATCTGGTCCCAGGCCGCGCCCAGGATGCCGCTCATCGACTGCACGTGGTGGCCGTACTCGTGCGCCAGCACGCCCAGGCTCGGACCGGCCTGCACGTTCTGCCCGTCGTTGCGCTCGACTCTGGCGTTCATGTAGATCGTGTGGTTGCGCCCGCAGTAGAACGCGCCGCTGGAGTAGCCGCCGGAGCTGCACGGGCTGTTGTCCTTGCCCACCACCACTTCCAGGCCCGGTGGGTCATCCGGCAGGTTCGCCGCGCGCATGGCGGGCGCCCACGCCTCGTGCATGCAGCGGATCGCCGCGCCGTAGAAGGCACGCAGCGCCTCCGGGTTGGACTTGAACCCTGGCAGGTTGCAGTTCGCCGCCACCACCGGCTTGCCCGCCAGGTGCAGCGGGTTGTCCACCAGCTTGGGCACCGGACGTGGTTGCGGCGGGGCCGAACTGGTCGCGCTGGTGGTGCGTGAGGTGGTGCCGCGACCGGTGGTGGTGCCGGTCGTGGTCGTGGTGGTGGCCGTCGTGCCGTACCCGGTGGTGCGGGCCACCCCGGTGAAGCTCGGGTAGGTGTAGCCGGGCTCGGCGATCGGGGCCTTGCGCCCGGTGCCGACCAGCAGCGCGATCAGCCCCGCGCCCACCACCAGCGAACCCACCAGCACCAGCGCGACCACCGGCCCGGCGGACTTGCGGCGCGGCGGCGGGTACCCGATCGGCCAGGCCTGCTGCGGCGGCATCCACGGCGGCGGCGGGCCACCGGGGCCACCGTGACCGGGCGGCCGCGGCGCGCTGTGCGGCGCGGCCATCGGCGGTGGCATCACCGCCCGCGGCGGCGGCGCGAACCCGCCACTGGGCATCGGCGGCATTCCCGGCCGCATCCCACCGGGCGGACCCGGCGGCATCGGCGGCGGCCCGCCGGGCAGCTGCGGTGGCCCGGGCCGCGGACCGCTGGGCATCGGCGGCCGCTGGTACGGGCCGGAGGGCATCGGCGGCGGCTGCACCACACCGGGCGGTGGCATCCGGCGGGTGCCCTGCGGGGCGATCGGCGCCGGCCGCGGTGGTGGGGCGACCGGCGCGGGTGGCGGCCAGCCTGCGCGCGGACCCTGCTGCGGTCCGGCGCCCGGCGGCGGCCACGAGCCGGGAGGGGGCGGCGTGGTCATGCTCGGTGCTCAGCTCATTTCACGTCTGCGGGCTTGGCCGCCCAGGTGTTGCAGTCCTTCGCGTTGTTGGACGCATAACCCCGCTTGGCCCAGGCTCCCTGGTTCTTGCCGGTGCCGTGACTGGACTGGCTGTCGGGCGAGTCGTCAGCCTGCCGGAAGTCGTTGACCGCCTTGTCGGCCAGCGCCTTGGTCACGGTGCCGCGGCCGACCGTAGCGGCAAGGAACATGCCCGCGAAGCAGTTTGCCTGCATTTCGATGCGGCGGGACAACTCAGCCGAGACCGGCGTGCCCTCCCCGGCCTCCTCCTGCTTCTGCCCGGCCGCGGCCAGCATCCCGCTCAGCGCCTGGATGTGGTGGCCGTACTCGTGCGCCAGCGTGGCCAGGTGCCCGCCGGGGGAGTTGGTGCCGTAGACCCGCAGCAGCCGCTTGGTCGGCATGTAGATCATCGAGTTCCGCGAGCAGTACATGGCCACGAACTGCTCGTCCTTGTCCGCCTTGCCGCAGGCGGTCTCGGTGATGTCCGCCGAGGTGTCCAGCTCCACCTTGTGCGTTGGCAGGTTGGCCGCCTCCAGCAGCGGCGTCCAGGCCCGCTCCAGGCAGTCGATGCCCGCCAGGTAGTAGGTGCGCAGCTGATCGGTGGCCCGGCCGATCTTGGGCAGGTCGCACTGGGCGAAGGCGAGCTTGCCGCCGTCGACCATCAGCGGGTGGTCCTCCAGCTTGCGGGTGGGCCGCGGCCGCAGCGGGGCGGGCGAGGGCTGGGCGGAATCCGGCGCGGCGGTGGTGCCGGGGCTGCCCGGCGAGGACTGCGCGGCGGCATCCGGCTCACCCGCGTTGTCCCCGGTGACCTTGGCGTAGACCACCACCGACCCGACCAGCACGACCAGTACCAGCAGGACGGTCAGCGGCGAGTTCTTGCGGCGGCGCGGCGGCTTCGGCGGCTCCGGATCGAGGTAGCCGGAGTAGTCGGCGTAGCTCGGATACGGATCGTGGTACCCGGGGTAGCCCGAGCCAGCGGACCCGCCGTGTTCTGGCGGCTGACCCGGCCCAGAAGGCGCCGTCATCGCGTCTTCACCCCTCTTTTCCCACTCGATGCCCCGAAGCATAGGTCGATGCCGCTATTCTCCGCTGCCGTGTTGACGAACTGGGGCGCCGTGCTCTCCGCAGCCGTGCTGGCACCTGTCGCGTTCCTCGCTGTGCCCCCGCCGCCCTCGGGCGGAGTCGAGCCCAGCGGCCCCCAGGGGCTGCCCGGCACGATCGCCGCCGACGTCTCGCTCCGGCTGGAGCGCGACGGCAAGCTCAGTGTGACCGAGCAGGTCGCCGTGCCGGAAGGAAAGACGGTCACCCGGACCGTGCCACTGCGCATCGCCGCAGGTGACGACGTGGAACGGGTGTTCACCGTCAGCAAGGCGGCGGTGGAGGGCAAGGGCAGCGTCGAGCAGAACGCCGAGGAGCTGACGCTCCGGCTCGACGCGGGCCAGTCCAAGATCACCTACACCGTCGAGGGCGCGGTCAGCGAGTCCGGCGACGCCCAGGACCTGCGCTGGCAGGTCTCCGGCGGCTGGAGCGCGGACCTGGACTCGGTCACGGTCAGCTTCGTCTCGCCCAAGCCGCCCACCTCGGTCACCTGCCTGGCAGGCGTGCCCGGCTCGGCGACCCTGTGCACCAACGCCCAGGTGGTCGCCGGTGAGGCCGCCTCGGCCCGCAACATCGGGCTCAAGCAGGGCGAGCGGGTCGACCTGGCGGTCGGCCTGGAACCGGGCACCGTGCCCGCCAACGCCCGCTTCGACCAGGGCTCCACCCTGGCCAGGGCCTTCGCGCTCACCCCGCTCACCCTCGGCGGACTCGGCGGCCTGGCGCTGCTGCTGCTCGGCGGCGTGGCCCTGCTCTGGTTCGCCCGCGGCCGCGACGCCAAGGCGCTGGCCAGCGACGTCGGCCCGGTGCAGGTGCTGGTCGCGGACGAGGAACAGCGGGTCAGCTTCGCCTCCCCGGACGGCGTGCTGCCCGGTCAGGTCGGCACCGTGGTGGACGAGCACGTGGACGTGGTCGACGTCTCGGCCACCGTGGTCGACCTCGCGGTGCGCAACTACCTGTGGATCGAGGAGATCCACGGCGGCAGCGGCGTGGCCAACTGGCGGATCGTGCGGCGCAACCCGCCGGATGACTACCTCACCGACTACGAGCGCGCCGTCTACGACACCCTGTTCACCGGCGACCGGGAGCAGGTGCTGCTCTCCCAGCTGCGCGGTGGCGGCGGCCTGGACCTGACCGGCGTGCGCGACGCGCTCTACACCGACGTGGTCGAGCGGCAGTGGTTCACCAGCCGCCCGGACACCGAGCGCACCCGCTGGTGGTGGATCGGCCTCGGCCTGACCGGCCTGGGCATCGCGGCCACCCTGGTGATGGCCTTCACCACCACCTACGCCGTGCTCGGCCTCGCGGTGATCGTGGCAGGCGTCGCGCTGACCGTCGGCGCCCGCTCCATGCCCGCCCGCACCCGCCGGGGCAGCGCGCTGCTGGCCCAGGTCCGCGGCCTGCGCGGCTACCTGCATACGGTCCAGGTGGACGACATCCCGCCAGCCGACCGCGAGATGGTCTTCTCCCGCTCGCTGCCCTACGCGGTGGTGCTCGGCGAGACCGACCGCTGGCTGCGCGCCTTCGCCACCCTGGACTCCGACGCGGACGGCACGCCCGGCCTGTACTGGTACGGGGAATCGGCCCAGGGCGAGGAGTCCACACCCGACCTCCGCCGGTTCGCGGCGCACTTCCCGCTGTTCCTGGCCGCGGTGGACGGGGTGCTCGCCGAGGCTGGGCACCTGCGCGCACTTCGGTAGGGCCCGTAGTCTTACGTCATGTCAGATCCCCAGCTGCACCGGGTGACTCTCGCCAACGGACTGCGCGTCCTGCTCGCGCCCGATCGCACGGCTCCCGTGGTGTGTGTCAGCGTGCACTATGACGTGGGCTTCCGGTCGGAACCCGAGGGCCGCACCGGTTTCGCGCACCTGTTCGAGCACCTGATGTTCCAGGGCAGCGAGAGCCTGGAGAAACTCGCCCATTTCCGGCACGTCCAGGGCTCCGGCGGGGTGTTCAACGGTTCGACACATCCGGACTACACCGACTACTTCCAGGTGGCGCCCTCCGCGGCGCTGGAGCGGATGCTCTTCCTGGAAGCCGACCGGATGCGCGCGCCCAAGCTGACCGAGGAGAACCTGCGCAACCAGGTCGACGTGGTCAAGGAGGAGATCCGGCTCAACGTGCTGAACCGGCCCTACGGCGGGTTCCCGTGGATCACCCTGCCGCCGGTGCTGTACTCCACCTTCGCCAACGCGCACAACGGTTACGGCGACTTCTCCGACCTGGAGCAGGCCAGTCTGCAGGACTGCGCGACCTTCTTCGACACCTTCTACGCCCCGGGCAACGCGGTGCTCACCGTCGCCGGTGACTTCACCGTGAACGAGGCGATTGACCTGGTGCAGAAGCATTTCGGCGACGTGCCTGCCCGCCCGGTGCCGGTGCGGCCCTCCTTCGCCGAGCCGTTCCCGCAGGGCGAGCTGCGCGGGGAGTACACCGACGCGCACGCCACCCTGCCCGGGGTCGCGGTCGGCTACCGGCTGCCCGACCCGGCAGGCGATCTGGACTCCTACCTCAACTACGTGGTGCTCACCGCGCTGCTCACCGACGGGGACTCCTCCCGGTTGCAGCGCCGGATGACCCAGGACGAGGAGCTGGTGGTCGAGGTCGGCGCCCGCTGCGGCCTGCTGGGCAGCGCGCTGGACGCGCGGGACCCGGACACGCTGACGGTGACCGCCATCCATCCGTCCACTGTGGACGTTTCGCGGGTGATCGGCGCGCTGGACGAGGAACTGCACCGGCTGGCCTCCGACGGTCCTGACACCGACGAACTGGCCAGGGTGGAGGCCCGCTGGGCCGCCGCGCTGTACTCCGAGCACGACCGGCTGATGTCGCGCACGCTCGCCCTCGGCGCGGCCGAACTGCTCTTCGGGCGGGCCGAGCTGATCAGCGAACTGCCGCGGCGGATCGCCGGGGTCAGCGAGGAGGACGTGGTGACCGCGGCCAAGGCGCTGCGCCCGGACTCCCGCGCCGTGCTCGTGCTCAACGCCGGAGGAGACCAGTGACCGAGTCCACTGTGACAGCGGGTCTGAAACGCCGCCCACGCACCGCAGAAGAAATCGGCCGCACCGAAGCGGGTCCGCGTCCGCTGCCGCCGCTGGGCGAGCAGAACGTGGCCACCGAAGTGTCCATTGTGGACAAAACGCTGGCCAACGGACTGCGGGTGGTGGCCGCCCAGCGCGCCACCGTGCCGCTGGTCGGCATGCGGCTGTTCGTGCCCTTCGCGGGCACCGACCCCCAGCACCCGGCCATCGCCGAACTGCTGGCCGCCACCGTGACCACCGGCACCGGCAGGCGCAACCGGCTGCAGATCGCCGACGAGCTGGCCCTGGTCGGCTCCTCGATCAGCGCCACGGTCGACCCGGAACGGCTCTCCTTCAGCGGCGAGGGCCTGGCCAGCGGCCTGGACGTGCAGCTGGACGTGCTCGGCGACCTGCTCACCGGCGCCAGCTACCCCGAGGACGAGCTGCTCCGTGAACGCGAGCGGCTGGCCAGCGCGATCGCGCTGGCCCGCAGCGAACCGGGCACCATCGCCCGCGAGGCCCTGCAGAAGCACCGCTACGGCGACCACCCGTTCGTCAAGGAGGTGCCGCTGCACTCCGATGTCGCGGAGGTCTCCGCCGAGCAGGTCCGCGCGCTGCACAAGAACAACCTGCTGCCGCGCGGCTCGATCCTGGTGCTGGTCGGCGATGTCGACCCAGACAAGATGATCGAGGTCGTGGCGGACAAGCTCGGCGGCTGGCAGGGCGAGGGCAGCGCGACGCCGCTGCCCGCGCTGCCGGAGCTGACGGGCGGCGACCTGAAACTGGTGCACCGGCCCGGCGCCGTGCAGTCCCAGTTCCGGCTGTCCACCCAGGCGGTGCCGCGCAACCACCCCAAGTACGCCGCGCTGCAGCTGGCGAACCTGGTCTACTGCGGCTACTTCTCCTCCCGCCTGGTGGAGAACATCCGTGAGGACAAGGGCTTCACCTACTCGGCCCGCTCGGCCTTCGAGTACACCCCCGGCAACGCCACCCTGTTGCTGGACGCTGACACCGCCAGCGATGTCAGCGCCGCCGCGCTGCTGGAGATCCGCTACGAGCTGGGCCGGATGGTGGTCTCGCCGCCGACCCAGGCCGAGGTGGACTCCGCCCGCAACTACCTGATCGGCATGCAGCTCATCGCCGAGGCATCCCAGGCCGGACTGGCGAACACGCTGCTGTCGCTGACCGCCTTCGGGCTGGACTTCGACTGGCTGCGCGCGCACCAGCGCAGGCTGGCGCAGGTCAGTGTGGCGGAGGTGGCCGAGGCGGCCCGCGAGTTCTTCGCGCCGGAGGCCTGGACCGGGGTCGTGGTCGGCGACGCGGACGCGCTGGCCGGAACAATGGGCGCCCTTGGCGGAGTTCTCCTTCCGTGACCCAGGAATTCCAGCTCGACCGGCTGCCCGCACTGTCCAGGTCCACGGTGGACCGCGACGATCTGCTGCGGGACGACGCGGCCCGCCTCGCCGGACTTTGGCGCACGGCGGAGCTGCTCGTTGTCGACAACCGGGGCCGGGTCGAGTTGCGCGAGGGCGGTGCGGGACTGCGGTTGCGCGCCGCGCTCGAGCACTCGCCCGAACCCGGTGACACCGCGGTGCTGCTCGGCACCCAGGACGGCCGCTCGTACTGGGCCGTGCCCGCCGAGCAGGAGCTGGAAGAGGAGAACTGGCAGGACCTCCGGATGACCGGCGCCCTGCTCGACGACACCGACGCGGGTCTGCTGACCACCGCGGTCGGGCTGCTGACCTGGCACCGGCACTCCGGTTTCTGTGCGCGCTGCGGCGCGTCCACCAAGCCCGAACGGGCCGGGTGGGCGCGCCGCTGCACCGGCTGCGGCCGCGAGGAATACCCGCGCACCGACCCGGCGGTGATCTGCCTGGTGCACGACGGCGCGGACCAGGTCATCCTGGCCCGCCAGCCGATCTGGCCGCCGGAGCGCTACTCGGTGCTGGCCGGTTTTGTGGAGACCGGCGAGTCCCTCGAAGCCTGTGTGGTGCGCGAGGTCGCCGAGGAGGTCGGCGTCAAGGTCCGCGACGTGCGTTACCTGGGCAGCCAGCCCTGGCCGTTCCCGCGGTCGCTGATGGTCGGCTTCGCCGCACTGGCCGATCCGGGCGCCACGCTGACTCCCGCCGAGGGCGAGATCGAGGAAGCCAACTGGGTGCACCGGGACCAGGTGCGGGCCGCGATCGCCGCCGGCGGCGAGATCCCGGGCCTGCGCCTGCCGCCGGAGACCTCCATCGCGCGCCGCATGCTCGAGGGTTGGGCGGCAATGCGAGGATGACCCGGTGGGTGACGCCGAGACGCTTCTTGCGGGACTGGATCCGGAACAGCGCGCGGCGGTAGAGGCTCCACGGGGCCCGGTCTGTGTGCTGGCCGGAGCGGGCACCGGCAAGACCCGCACCATCACCCACCGCATCGCCTACCTGGTGCACCGGGGCCTGGTCGCCCCCGGCCAGGTGCTCGCGGTCAGCTTCACCAGCCGCGCGGCAGGCGAGATGCGCACCCGCCTGCGTGACCTGGGCGTGCACCAGGCCCAGGCCCGCACCTTCCACGCCGCCACCATGAAGCAGCTGCGCTACTTCTGGCCGCGAGTCGTCGGCGGCGATCCCTGGCAGCTCATCGACGGCAAGATGCGGGCCATCGCCCAGGCCGCCCGCCGCGTCGGCATGTCCACCGAGACCGAGATGCTGCGCGACCTCGCGGGCGAGATCGACTGGGCCAAATCCTCACTCATCGCCCCCGTCGACTACGCCACGGCCGCCGCCAAGGCCACCCGCGACCTGCCAGCCGCCGCGGCGCAGATCGTGGCGGTCTACGAGTGCTACGAGAAGCTCAAATCCGGCGCCCGCATGCTCGATTTCAACGACTACCTGCTGCATACCGCGGCGGTCTTCGAGGAACACCCCGAGGTGGCCACCGAGTTCCGCGACCGCTACCGCTGCTTCGTCGTCGACGAGTACCAGGACGTCACCCCCCTCCAGCAACGAGTCCTGGACGCCTGGCTCGGCGGCCGCGACGACCTCACCGTCGTCGGCGACGCCAACCAGACCATTTACTCCTTCGCCGGCGCCGCCCCCCACTGGCTGCTGAACTTCCCCCGCCGCTACCCCGAAGCCACCATCGTCCGCCTGGAACGCGACTACCGGTCGACCCCCGAGGTCGTCTCCCTGGCCAACCAGGTCATCAGCGGCGCCCGCGACCGCCCCAGCGGCTCCCGCCTCAAACTCATCGGCCAGCGCCCCAAGGGCCCCCGCCCGCACTTCGCCGAGTTCGACGACGAACCAGCCGAGGCGCACGCGGTAGCCCGCCGAATCGGCAAACTGCGCAAAGCAGGCGTTCCAGCGCACGAGATCGCGGTCCTGTTCCGCGTCAACGGCCAGTCCGAGGTCTACGAACAGGCCCTCACCGAGGCCGACATCCCATACCTGGTCCGCGGCGGCGAACGGTTCTTCAACCGCCCCGAGGTCCGCCAGGCCATGCAGGCCATCCGCGCCGCGGCCCTGACCCGCCCGCGCAGCGAACCCCGCCCCGCTGACCTGGCTGCCGAGTCGCACCCGGCCGCCGAACCCCGCCTCGCTGACTCAGCCCGCCCCGTCGCCGAGCCCCGCCCGGCTGCCGAGTCCCGCCCCGCCGATCTGTCCCGCCCCGTCGCCGAGCTTCGCCGCACCGCCGAGTCGCACCCGGCCCACCCCACCGCCGCGCCGTACTCGCCCGGCCCCCACTCCGCGACCGCCACCGCCCTGGCCCACCGCGCCGCAGGCGTCCAGTCCCGAGTCGCCGACCCCGAGGCCCCGCCCGCCCCCGCCGATGCCGAGGCGCCCCCCGCCGCAGCACCCCGGCCGCGCCCCTTCGACCTGCTCGCCGTGGTCCGCGCCGTGCTCGCCCCCCTCGGCCTCACCCCCCAGCCCCCCGCGGGCGGCGCCGCCCGCGAACGCTGGGAATCCCTCTCCGGCCTGCTCGGCGTGGCCGATGAACTGCTCACCGCCCTGCCCGAGGCCGACCTGCGCCGCTTCTCCGCCGAACTCGACGCCCGCGCCGAGGCCCAGCACCCGCCCACCGTCGCCGGCGTCACCCTCGCCTCCATGCACGCGGCCAAGGGCCTGGAGTGGGACGCGGTGTTCCTGGTCGGGCTGGTCGAGGGCACGTTGCCGATCCAGCACGCCATCGGCGACACCCCGGCCGACGCGGCGGCGATCGAGGAGGAGCGGCGGCTCTTCTACGTCGGGATCACCCGGGCCAGGGAGCACCTGTGGCTGTCCTGGGCGCTGTCCAGGGCCGAGGGCGGCAAGCGGTACCGGCGGCGCAGCCGTTTCCTCAACGGACTGATGCCCGAGGACCATCCGGCCGCGCTACCGGCCCGCGCCCATGGTGTGTCCGGCAACACACTGTCTCGGCAATCGGTCAAACCGGGTTGCCGCGGCTGCGGTGGCGCGCTCATCGGCACCACCGCGATCAAGCTCGGCCGGTGTGCCGGTTGTCCGTCCACTGTGGACGAGGAGTTGCTCGCCCGGCTGCTGGCCTGGCGGGGTGCGCGAGCCAAACAACTCAAGGTCCCGCCCTATGTGGTCTTCACCGACGCCACCCTCACCGCGATCGCCGAACAGCGTCCCGCCGACGACGCGGCGCTGGTGTCGATCTCCGGCATCGGCGCCACCAAGCTGACCAGGTTCGGCGCGGACGTGCTCGCGCTTGTGCACGGCGCGCAATCGTCTGACCACGGGGAAGACACACGATCGGGCAGTTGAAGAGCATTTTGTAAAAAGCGGTTGCATGTCCGCGGGACCGAGCAATAACCTGCAACAGCCGGGTGCGAAGAGCCCCGAGCCCGCGAGACTCGATCTCGCCAACTGGGGAAGGGGGTGGATGTCGTGAAGAACCTGATGATCATCGGAACTCCGGCCCACCCCTTGACCGGAAAATTCGGCCTGTCCGGCCACGGCATCAATGGTAACGGCGGCGCCCTGTGCGCCGGGGTGAATTCGCGGGTCGGCCTTGCCGCCCGGCGTTACGCCCAGATCCAGGGGACCACTGTGTTCGCAGCGTGGGCCCCCACCACCGTCGCCGCCCTGATTCCGAGCGTCGTCGATGTGCCGAACACCGATGAGCGTCGCACGTCCGCGTTGGAGAGAAGTCCCTGACCACAGGTCAGGAATGACCAACCTCTCGAGGCCGCGGACCCCCACCAGGGACCGCGGCCTTTTTGTCGCTCCAACCCAAAAATAATGCACAGAACCGTTGGTACTGAAGGAGAAACCCCTTGTTTACCGTCACTGCTCCGTCCACTCGTGACGTGGCCCCTACCGGCTGGGACACCTCGGCCGGTGTGACTGACCTGCTGGACGACGCGTCAGGTGCGGGCCTGAGCCTGCCCTGCCGCGTCAACGACCCCGACCTGTGGTTCGCCGACACCCCCGCCGACCTCGAGGTCGCGAAGGGTTTGTGCGCTGGCTGCCCGGTGCTCGCCGAGTGCCTGGCCGGTGCGCTTACCCGTCGCGAGCCCTGGGGCGTCTGGGGCGGCGAGATCTTCGAGCGCGGTGTGGTCATCGCGAAGAAGCGTCCGCGTGGCCGGCCCCGCAAGACCGACACCGTCGCGACCCCGGTCGCGACCCGCACTGAGGAGGCAGCGGCGTGAACACCAGCGGCGATGCCACCTTTTTCCTCGTCATGAACGTCGAACGCTCGAGCCAGGGATTCAAGACCATGCATCTGTACGAAGAACTGTCCAAAGTACGAATACAAGAGGCTCAACGGGTGTCGGCCGAGCGCAGGCTTGCCTGCGACCTCGCGTCGGCGCGCCGGTGGCGGAGGTTGTCCCAGTGGGCGGCCCGCCGCGCGGAGCGGTTCTCCGCGTCCTGAGCCCACACCCCAGCTGACCCTTCAACCCCGGCAGGCGTCGTTCCCCGTGAACGACGCCTGCCGGCGTTCAACCGGTCTAGTCCACCCCGTCCTACTGGCCAGCGGGCAACACCTCGCAGCTGTGCTCGGCCCCCTGCTCGCCCAGCCATCGGCTGTACCGATACCGAGCGCCGAGCACCGCCGCCCGCACCACCCGCCGCGGCGCGAACAACACCGCCCCCACCCACAACTCCGGCCAGGGCTCGTTCCGCCACGCCTCCAGGTGATCCATCCCCATGGCCACCGCCTGCCGCATCACCAGCGACCCGGGCGCCATCGCCAGCACACTGCTCACCGCGTAGGCCGTCTCCTCGACCGTCCCGCCCCCGACACCCCAGGACCCGTCGGCCCGCTGGGTCGACATCAGCCAGTCCACCGCGTCCGCCCGGACCCCGTCGTCCAGCCCGTCCGCCGCCGCCAGCGCCAGCCAGGTCGCGTGATAGGGCGAGAGGTGCCAGCGGTGCTGCCAGTAGGCACTCTCGGAGCGGTGGTCGCGCAGCTGCCCGAGCACGTCGGCGAGTGCGGCCGAATGCCGCCCAGGATCGGTGGCCAGCGCCCCGATCAGATGGATCGGATCAACATCACTGCTGGTCAGCAGGCCGATGAGATCCTGATCGACCGGCAGACCGCAATACCCGCGCAACGCCAGCAAGATCGCTAGTCGATCAGCCTCGGCACCACCGCCCGCACCCGCGCTTGTGTTCGCCAGTCCGTCCCCGCTCGGCACACCCAGCGCCGCCACCGACGGCCGGAGCAGCTCGCCCGGCACCCCCGACCGGGCCAGCGTCAGCGCCGTCCACAGCGTCTCCAGCTCCTCGACCGTGCCGAGGCAGAGGCTGGAATCGTTGGGCGCCAAGGGCTTCTCGCAGTGAGTGGCGGCCAGGTCGGCCAGGTTGGGGTAGGGCAGCGGCAGGTCCAGCTCGCGGGCCCGGTGCAGCAGGATCGACAGGTGGGTGGCGAAGTGCGGCGGGCGGCGCGGATCGTCCTCGCGGACCCCGGACAGCGCGTTCCACAGGTAGGCCACGCCGGCGTGGGTGGCGGGCAGGACGTCCGGTCCGTCCGCCGGATCGGCGCGATCGGCCTCGGTCAGCGCGACCACCGCGGCCAGTGTGTTCAGGCACCGGTCCGGTGCGAACGGGATCGCGCCGCCCCAAGACCCGTCGCGGTGCTGGGTGTCCAGTAACCAGCCGGTCTGCAGCGGGTCCAGGTGGCCGTCGGTGAGCGCGGCGACGGTGCGGAACGCGCTGGAAGTGGTGTGCTCCGGCATCGCGGGCTCAGCCAGCAGACGCTGGATCGCCGGCTCCGGGCAGTCCTGGTGGCTCGACACAGCGGCGAAGATTTCCACGACGCTGTTTCTGTCCGCCAGACACTTTTGGGCAAGCTTGCCTGTTCGTTCCGCCAGCGACTCATGCGCTAACGGCCAGGAGCGCGCGTGTTCGGCCCAGTACGAAGGACGGCTGTTCGGGTGTGTAGTGGTAACCCGAACAGGTGCATACTCAGAATACTGGTCAGTCACATCGTCGCGGGCTCGGTAAACGGCTCGGCAAACGGCGGGTGCACCACTGCTCGTCGCCGCTCCGGCACGTTCGCCAGACTCGGCCGACTGGATGACTAGCCAGTCAGTCAGGATCCAGGTCAGACTTAGCCATCCGACCTATCTGGTTGGGATACCTATCCACAGTGCGAAAAATCTGTTGGGGTGCAGAGATGACGCTGATGACGAGAACAGCGCCAGTCCTTCGACGAGACCACACATCGGAGCGATCCAGTGTTCCCAGTCCCGACCGCATGGGTTTGATCACAGTCGGTATCGCCGACGACGAGATTCTCATCCGCACCGGCGTCCGCGGCGTGCTGGACCGCGCCGCGGAGATCGTCGTGGTGGGCGAGGCCAAGGACGGCCACGGCGCCGTGGACCTGGTGCGCACGCACCGGCCACGGGTGCTGCTGCTCGACGCGGTGATGCCAGGAACGGACGCGCTGGCCGCCCTCCGGGTGATCCGCCGTCACTCTCCGCTGACCCGCGTGGTCATGCTGGCCAACCCGGCCGCGGGCGAGTTGTTGCTGCCCGCCCTGCGCGCGGGCGCGGTCGGCTTCCTGCCCAAGACCGGCAGGCCGGAAGAGCTGGTCAACGCGGTCCGCGTGGTAGCGGCGGGGGACGCCATCCTGTCCCCGGCGGCCACCCGCAGCCTGGTCGACCACGTGGCAGGCGCCGAGGCGGACCGTCGTGACCGGGCCTCCCACCGGGTCCGCGCCCTGACCAAGCGTGAACGCGAGGTCCTGGTGCACGTCGCCAAGGGCATGGCCAACGCCAAGATCGCCAGGGTGATGTGCCTGAGCGAAAGCTCGATCAAGGCCCACGTCAGCCGCATGCTGACCAAGCTGCGCTGCGACAACCGGGTGCAGGCCGCGCTGATCGCCCACGACGCCGCGATCATCGGCTAGGCGCTAACGTCAGCACATGGGCGAGTCCGACCCGCCGATGTGCCTCCGCTGCGGCAGCCAACGCGACCAGGACAGCGATCCGGCTGTGCTGCTCGCCTGGTCAGCCGAACGCACCACCCGCGGCACCCGCTGGCTGTGCCCCGACTGCGCACGCGCCCACGTGCGCGACATCGAGGGCAAACTGCCCGACGAGTACTGGTGACCCTGCCCCGGGCCCAGCCCTCCTCGGCCAGCCAGTCCACCCAGCACCACTCCGGACAGCCGCCCTCTCCGGCCCCGCGCAGTCGCGCCGCGCCGAGCGGCGCCGACGCTTCCGCACCCAGTCGCGCCCAGGCCCGAACTCGCGTGCCGGGCGACTCGACCCGTACCACCCTGGCCCGGTGGTGGTTGGTCAGCCTTCGTTGGCGAAGCCGGGTTGCCAGCGGGTCACGATGTCCAGCAGGGAGGTTTCCGCGTCCAGTTGGCACAGGATGCCGATGGAGCCGAAGGTCACCCGGTGGATCAGCAGGTACTGCGGTGGCAGGTTCAGGGACCGGCCGGTGCGGAAGTCCGGGCCGCGCAGGTCGCTGATCCGTTCGGCCTGGCCCTGCAGCCAGGACCGGGTGAAGTGGAACTGGTCCGTGCGCAGTGGGTCGACGAACGGGCCGAGGTAGGCCAGCACGTCCTCGGCGGAGAGGTCCGAGCCGGGACGGATGAAACCCTCGCCGCGCAACCGGTCCAGCATGTCGTCGGAGCGGCCCTCCAGGGCCAGCCGGGTGACCACGCCCAGGGTCTCGGGCAGGCCGTCGGGAAGCTGGGCGCAGGCGCCGAAGTCGAGCACGCACAGCCTGCCGTCGGGCAGCACCAGGAAGTTGCCGGGGTGCGGGTCGGCGTGCAGTAGTCCGGTGCGGGCCGGGGCGGAGAAGTGGAACTCGGCCAGCCGGCCGCCGACCTCGTTCCGTTCCACCCGCTCGCCGTCCCGGATGATCGCCGACAGCGGGGTGCCGGTGACCCACTCGGTGACCATCACCCTCGGCGCGCTGGCCACCACCCTGGGCACGAGCACCCGCTCGTCCCCGGCGAAGGCGGTGGCGAAGGTGCGCTGGTTGGTGGCCTCGTTGCGGTAGTCGAGTTCCTCGACCATCCGCTCCCGCAACTCGGTGAGCAGCGGCTTGACCTCCATGCCCGGCACCACGGCCTGGAACAACCGGCTGAAGCGCTCCAGCTGGCGCAGGTCGGCGAGCAACGCCTCGTCCGCGCCCGGGTACTGCACCTTGACCGCGACCTCGCGCCCGTCGTGCCACACCGCGCGATGCACCTGTCCGATGCTCGCCGCGGCCGCGGGTTCGTCGGAGAACTCGGTGAACCGCTTGGCCCAGCCGCTGCCGAGCTGCTCGGCCAGCACCCGGTGCACCGTCTTGGCTGGCAACGCGGGCGCGGCGGACTGGAGCTTGGTCAGCGCCTCGCGGTACGGCGCGGCCATTTCCTCGGGAATGGCCGCCTCGAACACGCTCAGCGCCTGGCCGAACTTCATCGCCCCGCCCTTGAGCTGCCCGAGCACCGCGAACAACTGCTCCGCGGTCTTGGCGGACATCTCCGCGCTGATCTCCTCGGCGCTGCGCCCGACCAGGCGTTTGCCCCAGCCGGCGGCGACACGTCCCGCCACGCCGAGCGGCAGGCTGGCGAGCTTGGCCGTGCGAGCGACGGCACGGCGCGGGATCTCAGTCACCGAGCGATTCTCCCCCGAGTTCGACGGCAGTCGGAACAGACCCGGTCACACCGGGACCGGCCCACCCAGTTGTCTGCCTACATGTAATCAGCATGGGGTGAGCCAGCGCCACAGGGGCAATCCGGATGCGGGGTCAGCACCTCCTTCCCCATGGAGGCGTTGATCGGGTCGATCTCCAGCACCGCCGACCAGCTCGGCGGCGGCACCCGCCCGCTCTCCGGCCAGGACAGGGCGAGCAGCACCTGGGTGGCCGCCAGCGCCGCGGTGGCCTGCGCACAGCTCAGCTCCGGCGGCGGGGTGCGCCACAGCAACTGCGCGGACACCCGCGGCCAGTGCGGATCGGCCGTGCCCCGGTGCAGTTCGACGCACTGCAGGCAGGCCCCGCGCCCGGCCCGGACGAACGGCCCGACGTAGCCGACGCCCTCGCTGACCCGCACCGCCAGGTGCGGCACCCGGTCGGTCATCAGCCTGCCCAGCAGCTCCGCGTCCGGGGCGTGCCAGTCGGTGAGGACCACCAGGTCCGGCCGGCGGCGGCCGGTGAGCGCCTCGGTGCGCACCGAGGGCGCGCAGCGCAGCAGGTGCGCCCGCGCGGCCTCCGCCCGGGGCCGCCCGATGTCGGTCTCGGTGAACCCGCAGCCCAGATCGTCCACGTCGACCGCGCCGGAGGTCTCGATCTGCACGTGCCCGACGCCCGCGGTGGCGAGCAGCCCGGCGATGGCGGTGGCCAGCCTGCCGCGGCCACGCACCTGCACCGCGGCGTGCTCGCGCAGCGCGATCAGCGTTTCCGGGGGTGAGCCGGTGCGTAAGGCCCAGGTGGCCCGGTCGCTGCGCAGTCGCCCGCCCGCGCCGGGGCCGACCGGCTGGTCCAGCAGCCCGGCCTCGGTCAGCAGGTCCAGCACCTGGTCGACCTGCTCGGGCGGGGCCAGCTCGTGCAGGTCGGCCACGGTGTGTCCGCCATCCAGGCGCAGCACGGTTTTCACCTGGTCAGGGGACAGGCGGTCGAGCAGCACGCCGTGTCGGCGATCCAGGCCGAGCTGGACGGTGTTGTTCTCCCGGCGCAGCACCGGCAGGCAGGGCAGGATGCGCGGCCTGACCAGGGAGAGCGGGTCGTCGGTGCTGGTCGCGGCGGGTGCGGGGGCGGTGGGCTGGAGGGTTGCGGTCATGGGGCCACGGTCGCAGGGCGGGGGCGAAAGTGGAAAAAAGCTATCCACAGGGGGGTGGGTTATCCACAGATTGGCCGCGGGGGTGTTGGGGTGGTGTTTGGGCTGGTAGAGGGCGTGAAAGAGGGGCGGCTCGTGGTGAGCCGCCCCTCGAATCGTGTGGTGCCGCGTGTTGTGGCGACAGTCTGTTCGGTCAGACAGTCGCCTTGCCGAGAATCCGGGTCATCTTGGTTCCGCACACCGGACAGGTGCCCTTGGCCATCCGACGGTTGTTGCTTTCCTCGACCTGGCCCTCGAAGTCCCGCTTCTCCCGGCACTTCACGCAGTAGCCGTTGTAGCTCTCGGCCACGGCGACCTCCCTTGGCTGTTGTGGCCCCGATCTCCCACGACCGGGGTTGACTGAGCTTGGCCCGCCCGCCTCGCTCGCGACTCGCGGCCACGCTACCTGTGGTTTCTGCGAACCGCCGGAACGACACAGCCACGGTGTGCCCGCTTCACCCGACCTCGCCTGTGGATGGTTGCGACCAAAATGTCGGTGCTGGCCGTACGGTGAACCTCGTGGCGAAGGCGCAGGTCGAGGTACGCCGCAGCTGGCGGCGTCGGCGCACGGTCACCGCGTACCGGGAGGGGGACAAGATCATTGTCCTGCTACCGGCGAGGATGAGCCGGGCAGAAGAAGAGCATTGGGTCGAGGAGATGCTGCGCAAGCTCCAGCGCAGTGAGACGCGGCGGCGTTCGCCCGCCCGCTCCTCCGACGAGGTTTTGCTGGCCAGGTGTGCCGAGCTGAACGCGAAGCATTTCGGCGGCCGGGCGAGCCCCAGCAGCGTGCGCTGGGTGCCGCCGATGCGGACCCGGTGGGCTTCCTGCACGCCGGGGGACGCCACGATCCGGATCAGCGAGCGACTGCGCGAGGTGCCGTCCTGGGTGCTCGACTACGTGCTGGTGCACGAGCTGGCGCACCTGCTGGTGCCGGGGCACGGGGCGGATTTCTGGAAGCTGGTGCGGGCCTATCCGAAAACCGATCGGGCGATGGGGTTCCTGGAGGGACTGTCCGCGGCGGCTGGGCTGGGGATCGAGGTCGAGGGGGACTGAGGGCAGGGGCGCGGGACTGACTGGCCGGGCGGCTGAGCCGGGATTGGCGAGCCGAGGTCGCTGTGCGGGGTCGCTGAGCCGGGGTGGGTCGCCGCGCCGGGCCGCTGAGGTGGCGGTGGCTGGCTGGGTCAGGCCTCCTCGGGGCGGACCAGGCGTTCGATGTGGCGGCTGGCCAAATAGGCCGGGTCGGTGCTGCGGGATTGCTTGACCACCGCTGGCCGGATGCCGCGGTCGATCAGGCGGGCGAAGGCCTTGAGGAAGTCCAGGCCGGGGATCTGGCCCTCCGGGAGGACCAGGGCCACCGGGCGGGGCAGCGGACTCGGCGGCTGGTGGTCGTATTCGCGGATCAGGCGGGTCATGGTGGCGGCGATGGGTTTGCGGGCGCCGGTGTTGGTGAGCAGGCCGAGGTCGTATTCGAGTGGGTTGAAACCGGACAGGGCCGGGTTCAGGTCGTGTGAGCACCACCAGGTGATGCCGAACAGGTCGCTGCTGGCGGCCATGGCTCTGATCGAGCGTTCGGTCCACTCGGGGATCAGCTCCGCGGCCATCCACTTCGTCGAGACACCGGTTTCCTCGACCCAGACCTGGCGGTGCGGATCCTGGTGGAATGCCTTGATCACCTCGATGAAGTACTCCGAGTAGTGCACCGACGGGGTGGACAGCGGGCCGAAGTCCTGGATCACCCTGGTCCAGCCCGCCCAGGTGTGCACGGCGCTGGCGGTGCCGCTGGTGGCCAGGCCGTCTCGGCTGAAATAGGCGTCGTTGAGCCAGGGGTAGTGGTCGATTCCGGACACGTGCAGCTTGCCGGGAGCCAGGCGTTCGCAGGTGGCGAACAGGGTGCTGTGCCAGGCGTCGCCCTGGGCGGGGGTGGGTTTGAGGCCCAGCGGGATACCAGCCCAGTGGACCTCGTTGGACAGGTCGAAGCCCAGGAAGCGGCGGTGTTTGCCGATGCGGGCGGCCAGGGCTTCCAGCAGGCGGTGCTGGGCGGCCAGGGCCGGTGGGTCGGTGAAGAAGTCGCGGACCTTGCCGGTGCCGTTGTCGATCAGCCAGGGCGGGATGAACAGCAGGCCGCTGACCGCGCCGTTGAACACGGTGACCTCGACGTCCAGGCGGTTGCGGTCGGCCAGGTCGAGCAGGTCGGCGATCCGGTCCAGCTGTTCGGCGCGGACGTAGTGCGGGTTGGGCTGCAGTTCCGGCCAGACACACATGATCCGGATGTGGTCCATGCCCAGCGCGGCGATCCGGTCCAGGTCGCGGGCGATCGAGGCGCGGTCCCAGTCGGCCCAGCTGAACCACCAGTTCTTGCTGGGGACGTAGTTGACGCCGAAGCGGATCCGGCGGCGGGACGCGGGGGAGCCCGCGGTGTCCGGGCTCGCCGCGGGATCAGGGGAGATCGGGCCGGTGGCCGGGCTCGCGGTGGCCGCGGGGGTACCGGCGGCGACAGCGGCTCCGGCCAGGGGCGCGGCGGCCGCGGTGCGGAGGAAGGAGCGGCGGGGCAGTTCGGCTGGCACCACTTCATGGCACCCTGCCCTGCCCCGCCGTGGCCAGAGTCGTTAGTCGCGGGCCGGACGGCTCACCCGGCCGGCCCCGCGCACTGGCTCTGCGGGCTCACTTGCCCTCTGGCTCGTCGTCCTTCTCGCGGCGTTCGGCCTCCTCGGCGCGCTGGATCGCCGCGATCGGGTCGTCCAGGTCCGCGTTGCCCTGGCCCCAGCGCTCGGCGAAGCCCAGCGGGTCGTCCAGATCCTCGGTGGTGGGCATCAGGTCCGGGTGCTCCCAGACCGAGTCGCGGCCGGTGACCCCGTGCTGGTCGGTCATCACCCGCCACAGCGCGGCCGCGGCCCGCAACCTGCGCGGACGCAGCTCCAGGCCGACCAGGGTGGCGAAGGTCTGCTCGGCAGGGCCGCCGCTGGCGCGCCTGCGCCGCAGCGTCTCGCGCAGCGCGTCCGCACCGGGCAGGCGGTCGCCCACCGCGTCGCCGACCACCACGTCCACCCAGCCCTCGACCAGGGCCAGCATGGTCTCCAGGCGGGCCAGTGCCGCCTTCTGCTCCGGGGAGTGCTCCGGGTTGAGCACGCCCGAGCCCATCGCCTCTTCCAAAGCCGCTGGGTTGCTCGGGTCGAGCTGGCCCGCCAGGTTCTCCAGTGCGGCCACGTCCACCTTGATGCCGCTGGCGAACTCCTCGACCGTGGCCATCAGTCGCTGCCGCAGCCACGGCACGTGCGCGAACAGCCGCTGGTGCGCGGCCTCGCGGGCGGCCAGGAACACCAGCACCTCGCTGGCCGGGCGGCCAAGGCCCTCGGTGAACTTCTCCACGTTGGCGGGCAGCAGCGCGGCCACCCCCTCCGGACCGAGCGGGAGGCCGACGTCGGTGGAGGTCAGCACCTCGGAACCGAGCTGGGCCAGCGCGTTGCCGAGCTGGGAGCCGAAGGCGAGTCCGCCCATCTGCCCGACCATGGACAGCAGTGGACCGGCGGCCTGCCGCGCCTCGTCGGGCAGCGCGTCCACCCACGCCCCGGAGACCCGCTGGGCGACCGGATCGCACAGCCGTCGCCAGCTGGGCAGGGTCTGCTCAACCCAGGTCATCGCCGACCAGCTCTGCGTGCTGCGCGCGCCCACCGGCAGCGCGGTGGCCGGGTCCAGCCACAGCTCGGCCAGGCGCACCGCGTCGGCGACCGCCGAGTCCTGCTGACCACTGGGGTTGAGGTTGCCGCCGTTGTCGATGAGCTGTTGCACGGCGATCTGTTTCGCCACGTCGTAGTTGACCGGCCCGGTCTGCCCGGAGGACTGGCTGAGCATCTGGCCGAGCTGGCTGAGCATCTGGCCGAGCGCGCCCATGTCGATGCTGCCGCCGGGCGGCATGCCCGGCAGGCCAGGGATACCCCCTGGCGGCATGCCGGGAATGTTGAACCCGAAGGGGTTCTGCTGGCCGCCCGCTCCCTCGGAGCGCTTGCGGCCGTCGCCCTCGTCCGGGTCCGGTGCGCTGAAGCCGAACGGCTGGTCCGTCATGCCTCCACGGTACGCGGACCGTGGAGGGTGCACCCGGCGACGTCGACCGCCCCGTACGCTGTGTCGTCGTGACCCGCCGTACCTGGACGCTGCTTTTCAGTTCCGTGCTCGTGCTGGTGCTCGGCCTGCTCGGCGCACTCCTGCCGGTGCCCTACGTCGCGCTCGGGCCCGGCCCGGTCTACGACA
This sequence comes from Crossiella sp. CA198, assembly GCF_052078295.1. Lineage (NCBI taxonomy): Bacteria > Bacillati > Actinomycetota > Actinomycetes > Pseudonocardiales > Pseudonocardiaceae > Crossiella > Crossiella sp. CA198. Next base: position 96,183 of record NZ_JBQJIM010000024.1, on the reverse strand, counting down.
CCCTCGGCAAGGTCAGCGACACCCCGGTGGTCGACATCGGCGGTGAGAACACCTTCCCGACCGGCGGCAAGCTGTCCATGACCACGGTCTCGCTCAACGACGGCATGACCCTGCTCACCGCCTTCGGCCTGTGGCTTTCCGGCGATTACGCGCTGGCTCCGCGCGAGGAGCTGTTCCCGCCGGAGAAGACCAAGCAGCAGATCGACCAGGAGAACAGCAAGGCCTTCCAGGACTCCCAGTCCAGCGCGGAGATCGCCGCGCTGCGGTTCCTGAAGTACCCGGTCAAGGTGCTCGCGGTGAAGGTCGAGGAGAACAGCGCGCTCAAGGGCATCGTGGAGCCGGGCGACCGGATCCTCGCGGTGGCGGGCAAACCGGTGGCCAACGCGACCGAGGTGCGGGCCGCGCTGGAGAAATCCAAGCCGGGTGACCAGGTAGATGTTCGCTACCAGCACAACGCCGACCCGGAGAAGACCGCCCGAGTGACGCTGGGCAAGGCCGAGGACCGGCCGCAGGGTGTGCTCGGGGTGACCTCGGCCGAGCGCCCGGACGTGCCGTTCCAGATCAAGATCGCGCTCAAGGACGTCGGCGGCCCCTCGGCCGGACTGATGTTCGCCCTCGCCATCGTGGACAAGCTGACCCCCGGCGAGATCAACGGCGGCCAGTCCATCGCGGGCACCGGCGAGATCGACGCCGAGGGCAAGGTGGGCGCCATCGGCGGCATCCCGTTCAAGATGATCGCCGCCCGCAACCAGGGCGCCACCGTGTTCCTGGTGCCGGAGGGCAACTGCGCCGAGGCGAAGCAGCGCACCCCGGACGGGCTCAAGCTGGTCAAGGTCGGTTCGCTGGGCCAGGCGGTCAGCGCGCTGGAGGCACTGCGGAACAACCAGCCGACGCCGGCCTGCTGAGCGGACTCGAACCGCGCGGCGGTGCCGAGCAGGCGCCGGCCGGGTGCACGGCGAACCCGGCCGGCGCCACTGGCTCAGTCCTGGAAGGTCTGCCGCAGCGCCTCAAGCAGGTTCGGCGCCAGGTCGGGCTGCTCGACCAGTTCGTCCCCTGGGCCGTCCGGGGCCTTGCGCACCCGCAGCACACAGGCGCCGGTGCCGTCCCGCAGCACCGCGGCCACCAGCCGGGCCTCCCGGCGGTCCGGGTGCTCGGCGGCGATCCTGGCCGCCTGCGCAGGGTCGGTCTCCGTCCCGTTGAGTTGCTCCTCGGCCGTCGGCGGCAGCACCACGATCTCCTGAGTGACCACACAGCCCGCCACCGCGTCCGGCCACACGATCCGGGACAGCGCGGTGCCCAGGTCGCCGTCGGGCAGGCTGTCCTGGGCGATCGGGGTGAGCATCGCGTCCGGGTCGAGACTGTCCGCCAGCTCGGGCTCCTGTTGGAGCAGCGCGGCCGTCGGGACCAGCGCAAACAGCTGCGGCGGCTGGTCCCAGCCACCGGTCGCAACGAAGTCGTCCACCTCTCGTGCGGCTGCGGGCAGGGCTGCGGTGAAGTCGGGTGCGGAAGACACGGCGCACATCGTCGCACTTCGATAACACGAGGCGAGTCAGGAACCCAAACGGCCGTCCGTAGAGTTGGACATACGGGACGATGCCTGTCCGTTGCTCAGCCGTGTTCTCGGCCTGGACGACATCCGGCCCAGACCGCTGAAAACTGATCGACCGCGACCCAGGAGCGTGCTCACGTGGCCATGCGGCCCCCGGTCGGGATGCCGAAGCTATCCCGGCGTAGTCGGATCCTGCTCATTGTCGGCGCGCTGATTCTGGGCGCCTTCCTGTTGGCCTCCCAGCTGCTCGGCACCTATGTCGACTGGCTGTGGTTCGGCGAAGTCGGCTTCCGCTCGGTGTTCACCACCGTGCTCTTCACCCGGATCGCGCTGTTCGTCGCGGTCGCCGTGCTCATTGGCGGTTCAGTCGGGTTGAGCCTCTACCTCGCCTACCGCAGCCGGCCGGTGTTCGTGCCGGTGGCCGGTCCCGACGACCCGGTCTCGCGCTACCGCACCGCGGTGCTGGCGCGGGTGCGGATCGTCGGCTGGGGCATCCCCCTCGCCGTCGGCCTGGTGGCCGGCACCGCGGCGCAGAGTGAATGGGAACGCATCCAGCTGTTCCTGAACTCGGTGCCCTTCGGCGTCAACGACCCGGAGTTCGGCCGGGACATCAGCTTCTACGCCTTCCGCCTGCCCTTCTACGAATGGCTGGTGTCCTGGGCGTTCGTGGCGGTGGCCGGCGCGTTCTTCGTCGGACTGATCGCGCACTACATCTTCGGCGGCATCCGGCTGGCCGGCCGCGGCGGGCAGCTCTCCGTGCCCGCACGCGTCCAGCTCGCCGTGCTCGCCGGGGTGTTCGTGCTGCTCTACGGCGTCTCCTACTACCTGGACCGGTTCGGGCTGCTGCTGAGCACCCGCAAGGCCGAGTTCAACGGCGCGACCTACACCGATCTGCACGCGGTGATGCCGGCGAAGCTGATCCTCACCATCATCGCGGTGATCTGCGCGGTGGCCTTCTTCGTCGGCGCGTTCGTGCGCAACCTGCAGATCCCGGTGATCGCCGCGGTGCTGATGGTGCTCTCCAGCGTGCTGCTGGGCGCGGCCTGGCCGCTGCTGCTGGAGCAGTTCTCGGTGCGCCCGAACCCGATCGCCCGCGAGTCCCAATCCATTGAGCGCAACATCGCGGCGACCAGGAACGCGTACGGACTGACCCCGGACAAGGTCAAGTACACCGACTACGCGGGCAGGTCCGAGTCCTCGCAGGCCGAGGTCAAGGCGGACCAGGGCACCATCCCGAACATCCGGTTGCTGGACCCGGGCGTGCTCGCGCCCACCTTCACCCAGCAGCAGCAGCGGAAGAACTTCTACTCCTTCGGCGACAAGCTGGACATCGACCGCTACACCCTCGACGGGAAGATCCAGGACTACATCGTCGCGGTCCGGGAGCTGAACAGCGCGGGGCTGGCGGAGAACCAGCGGGACTGGCTCAACCGGCACCTCACCTACACCCACGGCGATGGTTTCGTCGCGGCCCCGGCGAACACGGTGAACTCCGCGCTGCAGGACGGCAGCGGCCAGGGCGGCTACCCGAACTACCAGGTCAGCGACCTTTCCACGAAGAGCGCGTTCAACGTGGAACAGCCGCGGATCTACTTCGGTGAGAAGATCACCGACTACGCCATCGTGGGCAAGGCCGGTCAGGCCGCCGCGGAGTACGACACCGACTCCAGCAAGTACACCTACACCGGCAAGGGCGGCGTGCCGATCGGGAACTGGTTCAACCGCCTGGCCTTCGCGGCCAACGAGGGTGAACGCAACATCCTGTTCTCGGGCGCGATCGGTGGCGACTCCAAGATCATCTACAACCGCAATCCGCGGGACCGGGTGATGAAGGCCGCGCCGTGGCTGACCGTGGACGCCGATCCGTACCCCGCGGTGGTGGACGGCCGGATCCAGTGGATCGTGGACGGCTACACCACGCTGCAGAACTACCCGTACGCCCAGCGCAGCTCGCTCGGTGAGACGGTGCAGGACTCGCTGCCGGGCCAGCCGCGGCTGCCCAACACGCAGATCAACTACATCCGCAACTCGGTCAAGGCCACCGTGGACGCCTACGACGGCACGGTGACCCTGTACGCGGTGGACGAGCAGGACCCGGTGCTCAAGGCCTGGCGGGGCGTGTTCCCGAACCTGGTCAAGGGCAACAACGAGGTCAAGCCCTCGCTGCGGGCGCACTTCCGGTACCCGGAGGACCTGTTCAAGGTCCAGCGCAGCCTGCTGGCCCGTTACCACGTCGAGCAGCCCGGTGTGTTCTTCAACCAGAACGAGTTCTGGGACGTGCCGGACGACCCGACCGATGAGACCGTGGGCACCTCCACCGCCACCGGCAACCGCGAGGGCAAGCAGCCCCCGTACTACGTGGTGGCCCAGCTCAACGGCCAGACCAAGCCGACCTTCCAGCTGACCAGCGCGTTGACCGGTCTGCGCAGGGAGTTCCTGGCGGCCTGGGTGAGCGCCTCGTCCGATCCGGACACCTACGGTCAGATCAACGTGCTCAGATTGCCGACCAACACCCAGACCGAGGGTCCCGGTCAGGTGCAGAACAGGTTCTTCTCCACACCCGAGGTGACGGAGAACCGGACGCTGTTCAGCAACCCGAACGCGAGCGCGGTCAACGGCAACCTGATCACGCTGCCGGTGGCCGGTGGTCTGCTGTACGTGGAGCCGATCTACATCCAGCGCAAGGACCAGAACGCCTTCCCACAGCTGGCCAGGGTGCTGGTGAGCTTCGGGAACCGGGTCGGGTTCAAGCCGACCCTGGCCGAGGCGCTGGACCAGGTCTTCGGGGCAGGCGCGGGTTCGAACATCACGAACCCCGGTCAGCCGGGCGGTGGCACCACCACGCCGGGGCAACCGCCGAACCCGAACACCGGTGGCCTCAACGACGCCGCGCAGCGTGCGGCGGCGGACATGGTCTCGGCCTGGGCCAAGTACAAGAAGGCGCAGACCGATGGGGACTACGCGACCCAGGGTCAGGCGCTGAAGGATCTCGACGACGCGTCCAAGCGGTTCGACACGGCCCGTCAGGCGCCGCCGCCGCAGCAGCCGCCGCCTTCGAGCAGTAACCAGCCGACGCCCACCTCGAAGCCGGGCGGCTGATTCCGGGTGCGGGGTGGATCACATTTCTGGGTCTCCAGGTGATTCACCCCGTACTCCCGGAGCGCGAAAGTCATGGTCAGGCCCGGTTCGCCGGGCCTTTCCGCTTTTCCGGGGTACGTGCGGGCGGGGTCTCGATCTCCGGGTCGCGGCCGGGCTGCGGTAGGCTGTTGGAAGTTCCCGCAGGTCAGGGGCGGTTTTACCCCCCGATTTGGAAATGGTTGGACCGCCGTGTAAAGTAGTTCCTGTCAGCAAGAACGACAGAAAAAAAAGTAAGAAGCTCCAAGGCTCCAAAAGCTAGACGGCGCGGGGTGGAGCAGCTCGGTAGCTCGCTGGGCTCATAACCCAGAGGTCACAGGTTCGAATCCTGTCCCCGCTACTAGATCCGGCCCCCAGGGTTTCACACCCTGGGGGCCGGATTCTTTTTGTCTTTGTCCAGGTTCGAGCCGGGGCTCGCGCCGAGCCCCGGCCTCGCCGGCTCAGTAGTTGCCGAGCAGGCGGTTGAAGTTGCGGGCCTGAGCCTCCGCGTCGAAGAACGCCGCAGGCACCGCCTCGCCAAGGCTCAGCAGTTCGACCACCATCCCGGTGCCCAGGCTGGCCAGCAGCTGGGTCAGCTCCGGTGAGGGTTCGCCGCCGATGGCTCGCAGCATCCGGTCCTGCCAGTCCACGAACAGGTCCCTGGCCGCCGCGACCCCCGGGCGCAGTTCCGGGCGGCGGACCGCTTCCAGGCTCAGCTCCATCGTGGCGATGGTCAGGGTGGGGTTGACGCGGATGGCGCGCATGTTGGCGGTGATCAGCTGCGCCAGTTCCAGGGCGGTCCTGGGCGCGGCGTCGGCCACCGCGGCCATCCGGGCCAGCTGGAGCTGCGCCACCCGGGCCTGGGCGGCCTCCAACAGGGCCAGGCGGGTGCGGAAGTAGTACGAGGTGGACCCGGCCGCGATACCGGCCTTGGCGTCCACCGCACGGTGCGTCAGGCCCCGGGAGCCGTGTTCGGCGAGCACCTCGATGGCCGCGTCGGCGATAGCCTCGCGGCGGGTGGGCTGCTCGTTGCTCATGGTTGCTCGCACCTCGGCGTCACGCGGTGTACTCTACGGCTGTAGAGCCTCTACATCCGTAGAGTCTGGGCCAGGATCTGGGGGAGTGTGTCATGTCGACGCCTACCACTGAATTTCTCACCCTGATGGGGCCGGAGCCGTTCGCGCTGCTCACACAGGCGCGGGAACTCGCGCCGGTGGTCCCGATCAAGTTCCCGGACGGGCTGACCCGGCATCTCATCACCCGGTACGCCGACGTCCGCCGGGTGCTCGGCGATCCGCGCTTCAGCAACGATCTGACCGACACGGTCAGTCAGCTCCAGGGACCGACCGCGATCGTGCTGCAGAAGTTCCAGGAGCTGCTGGGCTCCTCGATGCTCAACGTGGACCCGCCCGACCACACCCGGCTGCGCAGGCTGGTGGTGCGGGCCTTCAGCGCCAAGCGGGTGGACTCGCTACGGCCGCGGATCACCGAGCTGGCCGAGGGGCTGCTGGACGAGGTGGCAGGCCAGTCCGAGATCGACCTGGTCGCCGCCTTCGCCTTCCCGCTGCCGGTGCTGGTGATCTGCGAGCTGCTCGGGGTGCCCGCGCAGGACCGGGCGCACTTCGGCGCGCTGTCCCACCAGATGCTGGCCTACCTGGACTCCGAGCAGGTCATCCGGGAGGCCGCGGCGGCGGTGGACGGGCTGGTCGCCTACATGGCCGGGCTGATCGAGGCCAAGCGGGTGGCCCCGGCCGACGACCTGATCAGCGATCTGATCGCGATCAGCGAGGACGGCGACCGGCTCTCCGCCGAGGAGCTGGTGGCCATGGGGGTGCTGCTGCTCAACGCCGGGCACGAGACCACGGTCAACCTGATCGGCAACGGCGCCGTGCTGCTGCTCCAGCGGCCGGACGTGCTGGAGCGGCTGCGGGAGCGGCCTGAGCTGGTGCCGGCGGCGGTGGAGGAGTTCCTGCGGCTGGACGGGCCGGTGCACCCAGGGCTGATCCGGGTGGCCACCGAGGATTCCGAGATCGGCGGCGTGCCGGTGCCGGCGGGTTCGCTGCTGTTGCTGTCCACCAGCGGGGCGAACCGGGATCCGCGGCAGTTCGCCGACCCGGACCGGATCGACCTGGATCGCCCGGCGAACGCGCACCTGGCGCTGGGACACGGCATCCACTTCTGTGTTGGCGCGCGGCTGGCCCGGCTGGAGGGCGAGATCGCCTTCAGCACGCTGTTGCGCCGTTTTCCCAAGCTGGAGCTGGCGGTGCCCGCCGCCGAGTTGCTCCGGCGACCTGGCGCGCTGCTGCGGGGCTACGCGTCGCTGCCGTTGCGGGTCGGCGACTGAGGGGGAGCGCGGGCCGGTCCGCCAACCTGGGGACCGGCCCGCCTACTCCTGGCTCAGAGGCCCTTCACCCAGGCGTGCGCGCAACCGGGTGAGCACACCCGGCCGTCGCCGTTGGCCACGGAGTGCGGCTTGAGCTTCTTCCCGCACACCATGCAGTTGTCTCGTGGTCCGGTCTCGGTGAGCTTCTGCGGGATCAACGCCTTCGCCCGCGCGGTCACGTTGCTCTTGACCTTGGTCGTGACCTCGTCCTTCTTCTCGGCCAACTTCGTTCGGAACCAACTGCGATGCACGGCAGGACCTCCCCGTCACAGGATCTGCTCGTCGGCGGACGACGGGACCCGTACGGCGTTGGACGAGCCCCGCGCCGAGTGATCTTCCGGGCTGTTCGGCCGTCCGGGGTAGACCTGTGCGCGGGAAACACCGGTCCGCGCGGGGCGAACCACCCGCGTGGGGTTACCGAACGCGCTGCTGGCTGCGCTGCGTGAAGGACCGCCGGTACTCGCCGGGCGGTAGACCATAGGCGTTCTTGAACACCTTGCTGAAGTGCGCGGCGTCCCGGAACCCCCACGCCGCCGCCAGCACCGCCACCGGGCGGCCCGCCTGGGTGACATCGCGCAGATCGCTGCGGCAGCGCTCCAGCCGCCGGGCCCGCACGTAGGCGGCCAGTGATTCGGGCCGGTCCTGGAACAACTTGTGCAGGTATCTGGTGGAGACGTGGTGCGCGGCCGCGATCGACTCCGGATCCAGGTCCGGATCGTGCAGCTGGGTCTCCACGAAGGAGAGCACCCGTAACAGCAGCGCCCGCCGGGCCGAGTCCGGCTCGATGGACCGTGGCGCCAGGTGCTCGCCGAGCAGCACGCCGAGCAGATCGAGCAGGTTGTCGGTGAGCCGCACGCCTGCCGCGCCGTCGGTTTCGTCCATTGTGGACACCACATGCCGCAGCAGCTGGGCGACCACCTCGCCGAGTCCGGCCGAGGTGGGCAGCCGCAACGCGCGCAGCCGGTCGTACTCGTCCAGCCCGGCCAGCAGTCTGCGCGGGTACTGCAGCACCAGCAGCCGCACCTGCTCGGGCATCACCATCTCGTAGGGCCGGGAGCCGTCGTAGAGCACCAGGTCGCCCGGCCCCAGCTCGGTCCGCCGCCCGTCCTGGCTCAGCACGCAGTTGCCCTGTGCCACCAAGGTGGTCTTGCACAGCTCGGTGCCGGTCTCCCCGCCGCGCCGGGCCCGTCGGATGATGTGCGGGCTGGCGGTGATCTCGTTCACCTGCACCGCGCCGAAGCGCTGGCCACGCAGGCGGGCCCGGAAATCGCCCGGCCGCGCGTCGGTGATCTCGATCGGCATCGCCGCCCGTTCGCCCGCGTCCCGCCAGAAGTCAAGGCGGTCGCGCTCGGTGACGGTGCTGGTGTGCACGAGCACGGGCATGGGCGGGCCTCCTCCTCTATCCGACCAGTGAACCGGGTCAGTGCGTGCGTTGCCAACCAGTGTGCGTGCGCGGACGGACAATCGTTGCTCCATTCGGTGATCAAGACTGCCGGTGCGAAGCGAGGAAACGGGGGCCGCTCATGCGCATGACCGGCGGACAGGCCCTGGTCGCGCAGCTGCTCGCCGAGGGCGTCCGCGATCTGGCCGGGGTGCCGCACGACCTGCTGGGCCCGGCCACCGAGGCGATCGCGCGCACCGGCGGCGCACTGCGTCTCTACGCCGCGCGGCACGAGCAGGCCGCGGCCCGGATGGCCGACGGTTACGCCAGGGCGTCAGGGCGGATCGGGGTCTGCCTGGTCGGGCCGGGCGCCGGCGTGCTGGACGCGTTGTCCGGGCTGGCCACCGCGCACAGCCGGTCCACCCCGGTGCTGCTGCTGGCCGGTCAGGCGCCCTCGCACCTGCTCGGCGCCGGACTCGGGCTGCCGCACGAACTGCCCGACCAGTCCGGCGTGCTGGCCGCGCTGACCACACACTGCGCGCTGGCCAGGCGGCCGGAGCAGGTGCCTGCCATGGTGCGCACCGCGGTCCGCGCGCTGCGCTCGGGCCGGCCGCGCCCGGTGGCGCTGGAACTGCCGCCGGACGTGCTGGCCGCCGAGGCCGACATCCGGTTGCTGGACCCCGGCCTGGACGCCGCCTGCCCGGTGCGCCCGGACCAGGGCGAGATCGAGGCCGCCGCGAAGTTGCTGCGCGGCGCACGCAAACCCGTGCTGTACGCGGGCTGGGGCGTGCAGGCCGCCGACGCGGACGCCGAACTGCTCGCGCTGGCCGAATCCCTGGGCGCGCCGGTGGTCACCAGCCTCGGCGGTCCCGGCGCGATTCCCGGCGATCACCCGCTGGCCTTCCCCCACCTGGCGGGCAGGCAGTTGCTGCGAGCGGCCGATGTGGTGCTGGCCGTCGGCGCCCGGTTCCTGGAGTCCACCGGCGAGCCCAACCGGATCGGCGCGCACACCAGGCTGGTGCTGCTCAACGCCGACGAGCACGATCTGGGCGGCCCGCGCGAGCCGGATGTGACCGTGCACGCCGACGCCCGGCTGGGCCTGGCCGCGCTGACCGAGGCGGTCGGCCAGGTGCGTGGCCGCGGCTGGCCGATGTCCACATTGGACCGGATCTGGGCGTGGACCGCGCGCGAGCTGACCGCCTGCGGTCCGCAGCTCGGCTGGGTTTCCGCGCTGCGCAAGGCGATCCCCGCCGACGGCGTGCTGGTCGACGAGGTCGGTCCGATCGGCTGTGTGGTCCCTTCGGCCTACCCGGTATTGGAACCGCGAACCTTCCTGGCCGCCGGGCAGGACGGCGGGCTGGGTGGCGCGTTCGCCACCGCGCTGGGCGCCAAGCTGGCACAACCGGACCGGCCGGTGGTGGCGCTGCTCGGCGACGGGGTCTCGGCCTGGAACCCGCAGGAGCTGGCCACCGCCAAGCGTTATCGGATCGGTGTGATCACGGTGGTGTTCAACGAGAACCCGGCAGGCGTGGACTTCCTTGGCCTGGCCAAGGCTTTCGGCGTGCGCGGCTTCCGCGCGAGCGATCCGGACTCGCTCTGCGCCGCGGTGGCCCAGGCGATCAACCTGGCCGAACCCGCGCTGGTGGAGGTGCCCACCGGGCCCATGCCCAGCCCAGCACATCTGGTGCGCGAGCGGAGATCCCCGCGGCCGGCGGTCTCAGTCCGCAGAGGGCCATTCGGGTGATCACCAGGCCCGTTCGGCCCAGAGCGCGACCATACACAATGGACAGAACGGCTGACCAATGTGGACAGCGGAGGAAAGCCGTGGCACCGTTGAACATGTGTCAGAACTGAACGCGACTGCCGCGGCTCTCCTCGGCCTGCTGCACGACGGTCCCAAGACCGGCGGCCAGCTCGTTGCTGCCGCAACGGAACGCTTCGGTGCGTTCTTCAGCGTCACGCGCAGCCAGGTCTACCGGGAACTGCCCGCGCTGGCCGATGCCGGCCTGCTGAAGCTAGGCAAGCAGGGGCCGCGCTCCAGCCAGCAGTACCTCATCACGGCCGCGGGCAAGAAGGCCTTCAAGGCCTGGCTTGCCACCGAGCCGGGACCCGACCACCTGCGCAGCCCGCTGATCCTGCGGCTGATGCACGCAGGCTCGTTGCCGGCCAAGCAGCGCCAGACGCTGGTCGACTCCGCCAAGCAGGCCTACAACGGCCAGCTGGACGAGGCCCGCAACTCGGCCAAGGCCGCCCAGGACCCCTACGCCAAGGCCGCCGCGGACTTCGCCGTGGCGCACACCCGGGCAGTCATCAAGCTGCTCGACGCCATCCCCGTCACCTGAGCGGCGGCTTCCCAGTACGCTCTAGGGCTGTGAACCCCGACGTCGCAGCCGACCTCAAGGACCTCTCCGCCACGCTGGCCAGTGTTGAGGCGGTGATGGGCCTCGACAAGTTGCGTGCCGAGGTTGCCGATCTCGAGGAGCAGGTCGCCCAGCCGGACCTGTGGAACGACCACGAACGGGCCCAGCAGGTCACCAGCCGGCTCTCCCACAAGAAGGGGGAGCTGCGCCGGGTGACCGACCTGCGCTCGCGCCTGGATGACCTCGGCGTGCTCTACGAGCTGGCCGAGGAGGAGGAGGACGAGTCCTCGGTCGCCGAGGCGAACAAGGAACTCGCCCTCCTGCGGGAGTCGATCGCCTCGCTGGAGGTCCGCACGCTGCTCTCCGGTGAGTACGACTCCCGGGAGGCGCTGGTCTCCGTGCGCGCCGAGGCCGGTGGCGTGGACGCCGCCGACTTCGCCGAGATGCTCATGCGGATGTACCTGCGCTGGGCCGAGCGGCACGGTTACCCCACCGACGTGTTCGATGTCTCACACGCCGAAGAGGCCGGCATCAAGTCGGCCACCTTCCGGGTCTCCTCGCCCTTCGCCTACGGCACCCTCTCGGTCGAGCAGGGCACCCACCGGCTGGTGCGCATCTCGCCCTTCGACAACCAGGGCCGCCGCCAGACCTCCTTCGCCGCGGTCGAGGTGGTGCCGGTGGTCGAGCAGTCCGACCACGTCGAGATCGACGAGAAGGACCTGCGCATCGACGTCTACCGCTCCTCCGGCCCCGGTGGCCAGGGCGTGAACACCACCGACTCGGCGGTGCGCATCACGCACCTGCCGACCGGCATCGTGGTCTCCTGCCAGAACGAGCGCAGCCAGCTGCAGAACAAGGCCACCGCCATGGGCGTGCTCCAGGCCAAGCTGCTGGAGCGCCGCCGCCAGGAGGAGAAGGCCAAGATGGACGCGCTCAAGGCCGACGGCGGCGGTTCCTGGGGCAACCAGATGCGCTCCTACGTGCTGCACCCGTACCAGATGGTCAAGGATCTGCGCACCGAGCACGAGGTGGGCAATCCCTCAGCGGTGCTCGACGGGGACATCGACGGCTTCCTGGAGGCAGGCATCCGCTGGCGCCGGACCAGCGAGTAAGCCGACCAAACAGGACCAAACAGACCTACCGTTCACCCCATGTAACCGACCGAATACCCACTTGCGGGCTTGCGTCGCACAGCACTCACACGTCGCATGAGTAGACTCCGGCGTCGTGATTCGGCTCGAACACGTGTCCAAGTCCTACAAGACCTCGACCCGTCCCGCGCTCGACGATGTGTCGGTGCATGTGGACAAGGGCGAGTTCGTCTTCCTCATCGGTCCGTCCGGCTCCGGCAAGTCGACGTTCCTGCGTTTGCTGCTGCGGGAGGAGACGCCGAGCAAGGGCACCGTGCACGTGGCCGACTACAACGTCGGCAAGCTGTCACGGCGCCGTGTGCCCCGGCTTCGCCAGCGCATCGGCTGCGTGTTCCAGGACTTCCGGTTGCTGGTCAACAAGACCGTCGCGGAGAACGTGGCGTTCGCGCTGGAGGTGATCGGCAAGCCCCGGCACACCATCCGCAAGGTGGTGCCCGAGGTGCTGGAACTGGTCGGTCTGGACGGCAAGGCGGACCGGCTGCCCAACGAGTTGTCCGGTGGTGAGCAGCAGCGGGTGGCGATCGCGCGAGCGTTCGTGAACCGGCCGCTGCTGCTGCTGGCCGACGAACCGACGGGCAACCTGGACCCCGACACCAGCCAGGACATCATGTTGCTCCTGGAACGGATCAACCGCACCGGCACCACCGTGCTGATGGCGACGCACGACCACTCGATCGTCGACGCCATGCGCCGCCGGGTGGTGGAGCTGCACCTCGGCAAGGTCATCCGTGACGACGCCCGAGGGGTGTACGGCGTCGGCCGCTAGGTCCGACCCCCGACTCCTGCCCGACTACCCAAGGAACGCCGAAGCCCGATGCGCGCCAGTTTTGTGTTCAGCGAAGTCATCACCGGCCTGCGCCGGAATATCACGATGACGATCGCGATGATCCTGACGACGGCGATCTCCCTCGGCCTGCTCGGTGGTGGCCTGCTGATCGTGCGGCTCATCGACAAGGTGCAGAACCAGTACTACGACAAGCTCCAGGTCGGCGTGACCCTGTCCGGCGATCTCAGCGCCAACGACAAGGAATGCGCCCAGGACATCTGTTCCGCGCTGCGGAAGAGCCTGTCCGAGAGCCCGCTCGTGGACACCGTCACCTACGAAAGCCGGGACAAGGCCTTCGCGCGGTTCAAGGAGATCTACGCGACCAACCGCGACCTGGTGGAGATCGTCCGCCCGGAATCGCTGCCCGCCTCGTTCCGGGTCAAGCTCAAGGACCCGACCCGGTTCGACGCGCTGGCCAAGGAGTACAAGGACAAACCAGGCGTAGCCAAGATCAATGACCAGCGGGCGCTGATCGACCAGCTGTTCGCCTTCTTCGACGGCCTGCGCAACGGCGTGTTCTTCATCGCGCTGTTGCAGGCGCTGGCCGCGCTGTTGCTGATCTCCAACACCATCCAGGTGTCCGCGTTCACCAGACGCACCGAGGTCGGCATCATGCGCCTGGTCGGCGCGACCCGGTGGTACACCCAGCTGCCCTTCCTCATCGAGGCCGTGGTGGCCGGTGTGATCGGCTCGATCCTGGCGGTCACCGGGTTGTCCATCCTCAAGGCCACCGTGGTGGACCCGATGATGGCCGAGCCGGTGAAGAACGCGGTGCTGCCGCCGATCGGCATGGGTGACGTGCTCTACGTCTCGCCCTGGCTGTTCCTGGTCGGTGTGGTGATCTCCGCGGTCACCGGCTACGTGACGCTGCGGCTGTACGTGCGGCAGTAAAATGGGTTTTCTCCGTACGTAAGGTCGTCTCATGCCCAAAGAAGTTGGTCGCAAGGTGATCGCGTCGAACCGCAAGGCTCGGCACGACTACGCGATCGTGGACACCTATGAGGCCGGCGTGGTGCTGGTCGGCACGGAGGTCAAAAGCCTCCGTCTCGGCCGCGCCTCGCTGGTCGACGCCTTCGCCACCGTGGACGACGGCGAGGTGTGGCTCCGGAACCTGCACATCCCGGAGTACTTCCAGGGCACCTGGACCAACCACACCCCTCGGCGCAACCGCAAGCTGCTGCTGCACCGCAGGGAGATCGAGCGCCTGATCGGCAAGCTCAAGGAGAGCGGGCTGAGCCTGGTGCCGCTGTCGATGTACTTCAACGACGGCAAGGTCAAGATCGAACTGGCCCTCGCTCGCGGTAAGAAGGCCTACGACAAGCGGCACGACCTGGCCAAGCGGGACGCCCAGCGCGAGGTGGCCAAGGTCGCGGGCCGGATCCGCAAGGGCAAGTGGTGACCGGGCCGGGCGGCGACGGGCAGATCCGCGACTGGGTACGCGGGCTCGGGCTGCCCGGACTGGTCGACCTGCACGTGCATTTCATGCCGGAGCGGGTGCTGGCCAAGGTGTGGGCCTACTTCGACGCGGCCGCGCAGCACTACGGCACGCCATGGCCGGTGACCTACCGGGTGGACGAGCAGGCCAGGGTGGAGCTGCTGCGCGGATTCGGCGTGATCGGGTTCGCGCCGCTGGTCTACCCGCACAAGCCCGGCATGGCCGACTGGCTCAACGAGTGGTCGGCCGGGTTCGCCGAGCAGGTGCCGGAGGCGGTGCGCACCGGCACCTTCTACCCCGAGCCGGGCGCGGCGGACTACCTGGCGCGGGCGCTGTCGCAGGGCGTGCGCTGCCTCAAGGCGCATGTGCAGGTGGGCGATTACGACCCGGCGGATCCGTTGCTGGACAAGGTGTGGGGCCTGATCGCCGAATCCGGCGTGCCGGTGGTGATCCACTGTGGACACGGGCCGCTGCCCGGCCGGTTCACCGGGCTGGAGGTCTTCGAGCAGGTGCTGCGCAGGCATCCTCGGCTGACCGCGGTGCTCGCGCACGCCGGCCTGCCGGACTACTCGGGCGCGCTGGACCTGGTGGCCCGCTACCCGAGGGTGCACCTGGACACCACCATGGTCGGGGTGCCCTTCACCGTGGAAGGCGCGCCGCTGCCCGCGGACTGGAACGCGCGACTGGCCGAGTTCGGCGACCGGATCGCGCTCGGGACCGACTTCCCGAATATTCCGTACGAGTACAGCGAGCAACTGCGGGCCATCGCGGGCTGGGCCGAGGACCTGGGGCCGGACTTCCTGCGGGCGGTCCTGCACGACACCCCGGCCAAGCTGCTCGGCCGCTGACCGGCCCGCGCTGACTCAGCCCGCCAGCACCGCCACGCCGAGCCGGCCGCCGTCCACGTCCAGCACGGTGCCGTGCGCGAAGGCCGCGTCCGCGCTGGCCAGGTAGACCGCGGCCTGGGCGATCGCCTCCGGCCTGCCGATCGCGCCGTAGGGCGTGCCCTTCATCATCGCCGCGGCCGGGTGGCCCTCGGTGTCGGCGTGCACCACGCCCGGCGAGATCGCGTTCACCCGCACCCCGGCCGGGCCGAACTCGGCGGACCAGGCCCGGGTGAGGGTCTCCAGCGCGCCCTTGGAGGCCGCGTAGGCCGCGCCGATCGGGATGCCGAGGCGAGCTACCCAGGAACCCAGGTTGATGATCACACCGCCGCCCTGGGCGGCCATGGCGGGCGCGATGGCGGCGGTGAGGAAGAACGGCGCCTTCACGTTGACCCCGAAGACCTGATCGAAGGCGGCCTCGTCGGTGCCGGTGGTGGTGCGGCCGCCGATCGCGCCGGAGTTGTTGACCAGGATGTCGATCCGGCCGCCCAGCGCCTCGGTGGCCTGCGCGGCGAACTCGCGCGCGGCCTGTGGCGAGCCGCTGAGGTCCGCGGCCAGGAAATCGGCCCGGCCGCCCGCGGCCTGGATCTCGGCGACCACGGCCGCGCCGCGGCCGGGATCGCGGCCGGTGACGAGCACCTGCGCGCCCTCGGCGGCGTAGGCCAGCGCGATGGCGCGGCCGAGATTGCTGGTGGAACCGGTGACCAGGGCGGTCTTGTTCGCCAAACGCATGGCGGATCCTTCCGAACGGAGTGGACCGTACGGTCCAGAAGCTAGCACAGAAGTGGACCGCACGGTCCAGAGCGCGTAGGGTAGGGCACATGACCTCGGCAAACCTCACCGCGCGAGGTGCGGCCACGCGGTCCCGGATAGTCGAGGCGGCGGCGGACCTGCTGCTCGCGCACGGCGTCGGCGGCACCAGCCTGGACGACATCCGGGAGCGCACCGGCACCAGTAAGAGCCAGCTCTTCCACTACTTCCCCGGCGGCAAGTCCGAGCTGGTCGGCGCCATCGCGGGCTTCCAGAGCGGGCGGTTCGTCGAGGCCCAGCGGCCCTGGCTGGATCGCCTGGACACCTGGGCGGACTGGGACGGCTGGCGGGACGCGGTGCTCGCGCACTACGCAGGGCAACCGCACTTCGGCTGCCCGATCGGCGCGGTGGCCGCCGAGGTCGCGGGCAATGACGAGAAGCTCGCGGCCGAACTGCACGGGCACATGGAGCGGTGGCGGGGTTACCTGCTGGCCGGGCTGGTCCGGATGCGGGACAACGGGCTGCTGCGGGCCGAGGCCGACCCGGAACAGCTGTCGCTGGTGCTGCTCGCGGCCCTGCAGGGCGGCAAGCTGCTCAGTCAGAGCATGCGCTCGCACGCCCCGCTGGCGGCCGCGCTGGACGGGGCCCTCGCCGCGCTGCGCAGCTGGTCAGTGGTGGCCTAGGTAGGTCAGCACGGCCCGCACCCTGCGGTGTTCGTCCGGGGTGGGCTCCAGCGCGAGCTTGGCGAAGATGTTGCCGATGTGCTTCTCCACCGCGCCGTCGGAGACCTGCAGTGATTTGGCGATGGCCAGGTTGGAGTTGCCCTCGGCCATCAGCGTCAGCACCTCCCGCTCGCGCGGGGTGAGCTGTTCCAGGGGATCGCGGCGGCGGCCGAGCAGCTGGGCGATGACCTCCGGGTCGATGCTGGTGCCGCCACCGGCCACCCGGCGGACCGCGTCCACGAACTCGGCCACATCGGCCACCCGCTCCTTGAGCAGGTAGCCGACACCGGCCGCGCCGCCGCCGATCAGCTCCACCGCGTAGCGCTCCTCCACGTACTGGGAGAGCACCAGCACCGGGAACCCGGGATGGCGTTCGCGCACCGCCAGCGCGGCCCGCAGGCCCTCGTCGGTGAAGGTCGGCGGCATCCGCACGTCCACCACGGCCAGGTCCGGCTGGTGCTCGGTGACCAGGTCCAGCAGGTTTGCGCCGTCGGCGGTGGTGGCCACCGTCCGGATGCCCTCATCGGCCAGCAGCCGCTCGATGCCCGCGCGCAGCAGCACCGAGTCCTCCGCGATCACCACGTGCACGGCAACTCCGCCCGGATCTTCGTCGGCCCGCCCTCGGGGCTGTCCACGGTCAGCACACCGTCGATGGTGGCAGCCCGGTCGGCCAGCCCGGCCAGCCCACCACCCGGAGCCGCGGTGGCGCCGCCCCGGCCGTCGTCGTAGATCTCCACCAGCACCCGGTCGCCGTGCCGCTGCACGGTCACCGCGACCGTGACCGCCTTGGCGTGCTTGGCCACATTGGTCAGCGCCTCGGCCACGATGTAGTAGGCGGTGCTCTCCACCACCGTCGGCGGCCGCTGCGGCAGCTCCACCGAGACGTGCACCGGCACCGGGCAGCGGCCGGCCAGCGCGGACAGCGCCGCGTCCAGGCCGCGGTCGCCGAGCACCGCCGGGTAGATGCCGCGGGCCAGGTCACGCAGTTCCGCGATGGCCTGCTTGGCCTCACTGTGCGCGCCGTCGATGAGCACCCTGGCCGCCGCCGGATCGGAGTCCAGCTTGGCCTTGGCCCGCCCGAGTTCCATCGCCACCGAGACCAGCCGCTGCTGCGCCCCGTCGTGCAGGTCCCGCTCGATCCGCCTGCGCTCGGCCTCGGCCGCGTCCACCCCGCGGGCCCGGCTGGCCCGCAGCTCGGTCGCCTCGGTGGCCAGCGCCCGCACCGAACTCGGCCGCAGCAGACCGGCGGCCAGCTGGGCGTACATCCAGCCCAGCCCGCGCAGCCCGGCCACGCAGGGCACTGCCAGGAGCAGTCCGATCGGCACCGCCAGCAGCGCTTCACCGAGAGTGTCGATGCTCCAGTCGATGCCCAGGTTGACCTGGATGCCGCCGGGCACCGTCCAGTACCAGAACGGCGCGCCCAGGAAGGACAGCGGCAGCGTCACCAGCAGCAGCCCGAACACGAAGCCGAACAGTCGCACCGGGAACAACGCCACCAGGAAGGCCAGATCCCGCCAGCTGGCCGGATCGGTGATCATCCCCTTGAGCTTGCCCAGCGGCCCGCCTGCCGGCAGCGGCCGGTAGGGGTGCGAGACCTCGTGGCCCATCACGATGCCCAGCCACAGGCGTTCCAGGCCGGCCGCGCCACGGGCGATGAACAGCGTGATGAAGAAGAGGAACACGCCCACCCAGATGATCGCGGTGCCCGCGCTGACCGAGAGCAGCGTCACGAACAGCACGAACCAGAACAGGCTCAGCGGGAACCCGGACAGCAGGTAGAGCGCCGAGCGGGCAGCGCTGCTCAGGCTGCCGCCGATCCGGCTCGGGGCGGTGGTCTCCGTCATGGCGCAAGCCTGCTGCATCACCCCCGCTGACGGCCATGGAGCGACCCCGTCACCTGGGGGTAGGGCTGTCCCCACCCCGCCAGGAGGAACCGGAATGACCAGCGCCGCCCGAAGCGTTATCCTCTGTGCAGGCACATCCACAACCCACGGGGGTGAACGGTTTCGACTCTGGACGTTTAGGCAGGGGAAGCGTGCCGGTGCAGGCAGATGACCACCGCAAGCGTCGCTGCAAAAAAATCAAGCGCCGACAACAATCAGCGCGCTTTCGCTCTCGCCGCCTGACGGTAAGAGTGAAGCTGTCGGCCCGGGTGCGTCTCCGACCCGGTGTCCGGCATCAGCTAGGAGACTTACCCGCGTTCCCGGTCACGGGGAGCAACGGGGAAACCCACAGTGGCTGGGCCCGTCATGTTGAACTTGTCTGTGTGATCAACAGGGCCGAGTAGAGACAGAGCAGACTGCGCACGGAGAAGTCCTGTCGAAGCGGCAGAGGACCCGGGTTCGATTCCCGGCACCTCCACCGATTGGCCGAGCCCTGCCCGCGGACGACCTGCGGGCGGGGCTCGGTGTCGTCATTGCTCTGGGGGGCCGAGCCCCCCAGGCCCCCAGCCGGAGGGCTGCGCCCCCGGACCCCCATCGCCGGTGCGAGTTGCTTGGGCTGGTCGCTTGGGGCTGGTTGTGGGCTTGGCCCCAAACCCTTTTTCTCAAGCTTTCGGAAAATCGCGCTCAGGCGGCCGCTGGCCCGATGCTCGGACCAGCGGCTGGCTATACCGCAGTCATTCGCAGCCAACTAGCCCGGTGTGTGCGGGCCAAGTCGAGCTGACGGGATTCGGCGGTGTTGAGAAGTCGCCGGGGTGGTTAGGGGT
This sequence comes from Crossiella sp. CA198, assembly GCF_052078295.1. Lineage (NCBI taxonomy): Bacteria > Bacillati > Actinomycetota > Actinomycetes > Pseudonocardiales > Pseudonocardiaceae > Crossiella > Crossiella sp. CA198. The sequence goes on along the minus strand of NZ_JBQJIM010000024.1, from coordinate 76,921 downwards.
GGTCGCCTCGTTCGGCGTTTTCGCGGCGGGCTTCGTGGAGTTGGTCTTCCAGGCTGATGATCCGGCAGGCCGCGTCCAAGGCGGTGCCCTGATCAACCAGTTCCCGCACCCGGGCGGCGATGCGCAGTTGGTAGCGGGAGTAGCGGCGATGGCCACCGGTCGAGCGTTGCGGCTCGATCAGTTTGGCCTCGTCCAGGCTTCGCAGGAAGCTCGCGGAGGCGCCCAGCATCTCCGCCGCACGGCCCATGGTGTAGGCCGGGTAATGATCATCGTCGAACTTGTCGGCCGCGCCTGCTCCGGCCGTTTCTCGCTGGTTAGGAATCATTGCACCTCCGCATCACGAGGAGCCCCGGCGCTGATAGCGCCGGGGCTCCAGGGGTTTGGGTTTTATCACCATCAACCGACCGTAAGATCGGCTTCCGTTATCCGCGTGACCCGCCCGAGAGGCTGAATCCGCGGGGATCGCATATGCGTAACCGAAGATCACCTTCCATTCCGATGGGACTGCGGTACCCGCGTGGCGCATAACAGCCGACAGCGGGCGATCCGGCGGTGGGTAACCCTTCCCTTCTGCTTTGATTAACTGGCCTGTACTGCTATCTGACTGTCCTGCTTGTCCGCTCGCGGCGATCACGTCTGGAACCCCTCACCTGACTCGGTCCCAGCACCTGATGCCGCTGGTCACCCGCCAGAACCCCTTTTGCTGATCGGCTCTGGCGCACCTGACCGTCCAACAACTGCTCGCGGGTAGTACGTCATCTCCCGCGTCGATCCCTCTTGCGTTCCCTGGCCAGCTACCGGAACCCCGTCCCAAAATTGGCTCCGGTACGCCTGGCCGTCTTGCTCCTGCGTCACGGGTAGTTCGTCATCTCCCGTGCTGTCAGACGTTTTCTTTCCTTGTGCTGGGCAGAACACTACCCACAGCCAGCATCGAATGTCTACCCCGGCCAGCATAGATTTGCTCGGACGGGTGATGAAGGTGTGCTCTGGCGACGCGCCGGGGCCGCTGACCTGCGGAGACCCGGATCGGGCTGTCCGCGGCCACCCGGGCGCCGGCCGCTCAGGCGGGGTCGATCACCAACTCGAACTCGGTGTCCAGTAGCCGTCGCGCGTCCAGGCTGCCCCAGTAGGCGGCGAGTTCGAGCACCTGGGCTGCCTCGTCATCCTCGCCGTGTTCCAGCAGGAACGCGCCAAGGTGATAACCCCACGAGGGCTCGTGCAGCTCCCCGGCCAGCCGATACTCGCGCTCGGCGGCGGCAGGGTCGGATCGGCGGTGACTCAGGAAACTCGCGTAGTCGATGTGCGCCTGCGGGGCGCCCAGTTCGACAGCGGTGCACAGCAACTGCTCCGCCTCATCGAGGTGGCCCAGCTCAGCACGGACCTCGGCCAACGCGCAGTAGGTCGTCGGCGCGTCCGCGGTGAGGTGACGTTCGGCTACCGCCTGCGCGGCGGCGATGTCGTGCAGATCGTGCAGGTAGGTGCGGGACAGGTTGGCCGGGGCGAGCATGTCACCGGCCGCGATGGCGCGCTCGAACATCGTCACCGCCTCCGCGAACCGGCCCTGGTCGGCCAAGAACAGTGCGAAGTTGTTCATCGCCTCGCTGTCGCCTCCGCCGGTGGCGACCAGGTAGGCGTGCTCGGCATCGTCGGTCAGACCGAGATCGGCCAGCACATTGGCCAGTGCGCCGGCGAGGTCGATGCGTCCGTCCGCCACCAGTGGGGCGAGTAGTTCGTGTGCCTCGACCAGTTGTCCGCGTTCGAGGTAACCGCGTGCCAGCAGCCGTGCCGCCTCGGGTTCACCCTCAGCGACGGCCTGTTCGAGAATCTCGATCGCCCGCTGGTGCGGGCGCCAATCAGTGGTGTCGTCGTCGAGCAGTTCGGTGGCGCGACGACTCAGTAGGCCTATGTCAGGCTCGCTCATGCATTCACCCGCAATCTCCCCCGAAGCCTAGCCCCGCGGACGGCTGTGCCCTGACCAGCGGCAGTCAGTAGCGGGCCGCGTAGGTGGTGGGGGGTTCGCCGAAGAGGGACTTGAAATCCCGGGTGAAGTGGGGCTGGTCGGCGTAGCCGAGGTCGGTGGCGAGGGTGGAGAAGTTGATCTGGTCGCCGGTGGTGAGGCGTTGGGTTACCTCGTGTAGGCGGTAGCGGCGGATTACCCATTTGGGGCCCACGCCTACGTAGTCGGCGAAGAGGCGTTGTAGTTGGCGGACTGTGGTGTTGTGGGCTTGGGCTACCGCTTCTACCCGGGACAGGGTGGGGGTGGTGGCGATGGTGTTGACGATTGCCGCTGCTTCTTGGGCGCGGGGATCTGGGGGTGGGAGGTGTTGGCGTAGGTAGGTTTCGGCGGCTTCCACTGTTGTCGGGGCTGCTGGGGGTGGGCCGAAAAGTGTTGTGGCGTCCAGGGTTTTGTCGGTGATGGTGGAGATGGGGTGGTTGAGGAAGGGGCGGAAGCAGCCGGGGCGGAAGCGGATGCCGAAGACGGATCCGTTGCCTGCCAGGAGTTTGTGGTGGAAGTGGGTGTGGACGCCGTTGATGGTGGCGTTGTTGTCCTGGAAGGTCAGGTGCACGTGGGGGTGGGGGACGATTTTTTGTTGGTAGGGCTCGGGGTAGTCCCAGGTGACTGACCAGTACTGGTCTACGTAGGGGGCCAGGTCGGGGGACGGGGCCGTGTAGGTGTGGCGCTGGAAGTTCTTCCAGGCGCTGGCCAGTTCGCGTGGGTCCCTTGGCACGAGGCGATTTTATGTCGCGTTTGTTCAATACGCGGGGGCTGGGCGTGCCTAGGTTGGGGGCATGTCTGCTGAACACATGGCGCTGGTGGGTGCGCCGTTGGCCGAGGTTGTGCGGAATCTGCGGGTGGAGTCGTTGGGGCTGGCGACGCCTTGTTCGGAGTACGACGTGCGGGGGTTGGTGAACCATCTGTTGTTCTGGGGGCCCTCGTTGGAGGGGGCTGGGCGGAAGGAATCCGTGCCACCGCCCGCGGCGGGGGAAGGGGAGGTCGACCTGGTGGGGGAGGGATGGGCGAGTGCGTTGGGGGAGCAGGTTGGTCGGACTGTCGCGGTGTGGAGCCGGGGTTCTGCTTGGGAGGGGGTGACCTGGATGGGTGGTCCTGATGAGATGCCTGCCGCTGTTGTCGGGGGCATGGTGGTGGCCGAGTTGGTGGTGCATGGGTGGGACTTGGCTCGGGCCACTGGGCAGGTGGTGGAGTGGGATGCGGGGTTGGTGGGGTTCCTGTACGAGCAGGTGTCCATGACCGCGCAGCAGGGGCGGGAGATGGGGGTTTATGGGGCGGAGGTTGTGGTGTCTTCGTCTGCGTCCACAGTGGACCGGGTTTTGGGGCTTACCGGGCGGGATCCGGGGTGGACAGCCAGGTTGTGACCAGGGTGGTGACCACCTCGCCCGCGCGGTCGTTCAGGTGCAGGTTGTCGGTGAGCAGGTGCAGGCCGTTGGTGGTGGAGATGGTGTTCCAGGAGCGGCCGAGCAGGTAGCGCTGGATGGCGATGCCGAAGGTGTCCAGGAAGGTGAAGTCCTGGGCGGTGGGGGTGCCGTTGTGTTCGCGGAGCAGGGTGGTCAGTGCTTCGTTGAGGGGGAGGTAGGTGATGTTGTGCTGGGCGGCCAGGTCCTTGATGGCCTGGTTGTAGGGGGTTAGGGCCTGGTTTGCCTGGGAGGTCAGGTTTTCGCCCTGGGGTGGGAGGGAGAGGATCGCGGTCCTGGTTGGTTTCAGGCGGGTCAGGATGTCGGTGAGGTTGTCCTTGAAGGTGGGCAGCGGGACCTGGTCGCGGGCGTCGTTGCCGCCGATGAGCAGGGTTACCGCGGTGGGCTGGCAGGCCAGCACGTCGGTGTCCAGGCGGTGGCGGAGGTCGGTGGTGGTGTCGCCGTTGACGCCTGCGTTGATCACCGCGGTCGCCGGGCCGAGCCGGGTGCGCACGGCGCCTACCCAGTCGGTGCTGAGGGTGCCGCGGGTGGAACTCGAACCCGCGGCGAGCAGGACCTGGCGCACCGAGGGGTCTTTCCCTCGGTTCTGGTAGGCGGACGGGGAGTTCTCCGGTGCGCGCAGGAAGGCCGCGTAGGCCAGGGCGGCGGTGCCGGCGGTGAGCACCGCGGTGCTCACGGCCAGCGCGATCAGGGTGCGGCGCAAGGGTTTTCTCATGTCGCGACCGTCCGGGCGGTGCCGACGGTCGACGGAACGGTCAGGGCGTGCAGCAGGGCGTCGGCCAGGTCGGCGCGCGGGATGCTGTTGCCGCCGGGGATGTTGCGGCCGTTGGCGATGCGGTAGACGCCGGTGTGCGGGGCGTTGGTCAGGCGGGGTGGGCGCACGATCGTCCAGTCGGTGTCGCTGGCCATGATCAGTTCTTCCATCCGGCGCATATCGCCCCAGGGGTGGCGGAAAACGCGGTTCAGGATGGGTTTGAGCAGGTAGCGGGTGAAGGGGTCGTCGCCTTCGGTGGTGGCGCCGGAGGTGCTGACCACGACCAGCCTGCGGACGCCTGCCTTGGGCATCGCGCGCAGGATGGACTCGGCGCTGTCCGCGCAGATCGTGGTGGGTTTCAGGTTGCCTGCGCCGAGGGCGGAGATGACCGCGTCGCGGCCGATGAGGTGTTCGGTGATGGCGGTGGGATCGAGCACGTCGGCCTGGACGATGGTCAGCGCGGGATGGTGCAGCTGGAGTTTGGCCCGGTTTCTGACCACCGCGGTGACCTGGTGCTTTGCCGTGAGTGCCTGCTGGACGACGTGTTCGCCGGTGCGGCCGGACGCACCGAAGACGGTGATGTTCATGGACTCCCCAATGGTTAGTGAGTGCTCACTAACTACTATGGTGGGTGAGTGTTCACTAACCTGTCAACCGTCGGCGGTGAGCGGAGGATGTGTGAGTACTCGGGGCCGGATCCTGGACGCGGCGGCGTCGGTGTTGCGCACCAAGGGCCTGGCGCGGGCCACCACCAAGGAGATCGCCAAGGCGGCCGAGCTGTCCGAGGCCGCGCTGTACAAGCACTTCGCGGGCAAGACTGAGCTGTTCCTCGCGGTGCTGGGCGAGCGGGTGCCAGGGGAGCTGCTGGCGCGGCTGACCGCGCTGCCCGAGCGGGCCGGGGCCGGTGCGGTGCGGGGCACGCTGGTGGAGCTGACCAGGGCGATGCTGGTGTTCTTCGGGGAGTCCTTCCCGATGGCGGCCTCGTTGTTCGCCGAGCCGGAGCTGTTCGCGGCGCATCGGGCGGTGCTGCGCGAACGGGGCAACGGACCGCAGTTCATCGGGCAGGCGGTGGCCGGGTACCTGGCCGCGGAGCAGGCGGGTGGGCGGCTGGCGGCGGGAGTTGATCCGGTGGCGGCGGCGGAGTTGCTGACCGGGGCCTGCATGCAGCACGCGTTCCTCGGGCACTTCGTCGAGCACGCGGAGTCGCTGGATCAGGTGGCGGAGCGGTTGGTGGGAACTTTGCTGGCCGGGCTGGGGAAATGACCGGTCAGCGGGCCGGGGTGTCGGCGATGTCGTGGGCGGCGATGTAGCCGAAGGTCATGGCGGGGCCGAGGGTCGAGCCCGCGCCTGCGTAGCTGCGGCCCATCACGGCGCTGGTGCAGTTGCCGGAGGCCCACAGGCCAGGGATCACCGAGCCGTCGGGGCGCAGCACCCGGGAGCGGGCGTCGGTGCGCATGCCGCCCTTGGTGCCCAGGTCGCCGGGGACGATCTTCATCGCGTAGAAGGGGCCCTGGGTGATGGGGGCCAGGCAGGCGCTGGGAGTGTTGGTGGGGTCGGCGTAGTAGTGGTCGTAGGCGCTGTCGCCGCGCTTGAAGTCCAGGTCGCGGCCTGCGCGGGCGAAGCCGTTGAAGCGGTCGACGGTCTCGCGCAGCAGCACCGGCTGGATGCCGATCCGGGCGGCCAGCGACTCGATGCTGTCCGCCTTGGCCATCGCGCCGCTGTCGAACCAGGCCTGCGGCAGCGGCAGCAGGGGCGCGATGTCCTTGAACAGGTAGCGATTCCGGTACTGCTGGTCGGTGATCAGCCAGGCTGGGATGTGCGAGGCGCCGGGCTGGTCCTTCTCGTACATCACGTGCACGACGTCGCTGTAGGGCGCGGCCTCGTTGACGAACCGCTTGCCCGCGCCGTTGACCAGGATGCGGCCGGGCAGGGTGCGTTCGGACAGGCAGAAGTACGGGCCCTCGGGCAGCGGGATCGCGGGGCCCCACCAGGCGTCGTCGAGCAGGTCCGTGGCGGCCCCGATCCGTTGGCCCGCTTCGATTCCGGCGCCGGTGTTGGCCTTGGCGCCCACGGACCAGGCGGTCCCGATGGGTTCTTCCTGATACTCCTTGCGCATACGTTCGTTGTGCTCGAAACCGCCGGAACCGACGATCACCCCGCGCCGGGCGCGGACCTGGATCTGGGCGCCGTTCTGTTGCGCGATCACGCCGGCGACCCGGCCGTTCTCCACCAGCAGGTCCACCAGCGGGGTGTTCAGCCAGACCGGGACCCCGGCGGTCATCAGGCCAGCGCGTAGCCCACCGGCCAGCGCGCCGCCCATGGTCAGCGGTTTCTGGCCGGCCAGACCGGCCGCGATGCCGCGGGCGACCATGGTGCTGGCGGTGGCCACGCCGCGGGGGTGGCGGGCGATGAGGGTGAGCCACTTGTAGTCGACGCCGTAGACGACGGTGGCCGGCGGCGTTGCCATGTAAGGGGGATTGAGGTTGGCCAGCTCCGCGCCCAGGATCCGGCCGTCGATCATCTGCGGTTCGATCGAGCGGCCGGCGGGGATCCCGCCGGGGAACTCCGGGTAGTAGTCGGAGTAGCCCTCCATCCAGGTGAACTTCAGCGGGCTGTTGCGCTGCAGGAAGGAGAGCATCGCCGGGCCGTTGGACAGGTAGGCCCGCTGGCGCTCGATCGGGATGTCGCCGACCACGTGCGCCAGGTAGGTGGCGGCCTTCTCCGGCGTGTCCGGCACGCCCGCGGCCAGCAGCACCTCGTTGTTCGGGATCCAGATCGCCGCGCCCGAGCGGGCCATCGACCCGCCGAAGACCGCCGCCTTCTCCAGTACGACGGTCCGCAATCCACGCTTGGCCGCGGTGAGGGCCGCGGTCATCCCCGCGGCTCCGGCACCGACCACCACCACGTCGAACTCCGCCATCGCCGCCCTCCGTTGGAGCTAGGGGTCAATGTGGAACAGGTTATAGTTTTGCGAGGTGTCTGTGTTCTGCCAAAAGAAGGAAGTTGTTGGGACTGAAGTAGAACGTGTTCAACTGACATCGATCTTGAGTAGGGAGGCAAGAACATCGATGCTGTGCCTCAAGGTCGCTTCCAGGCTGAGGTCGTCGTCTGAGCGGCCCATGGTGTCGAACCGGCCAAGGTCGAGTTCGAGCGAGTGCCAGAGGTGCCATGGGGATCGATGCTCGGCGCGTTCCTGGCTCTGGGTGTGGAAGCTGATCAGGTAGGCGATCGAGGCTGGCCAGATGTGGTTCAGGAAGGTGATGGGATCGATGTCCGGCGGGCCGTCCCACTCTTGTGCGTTCTCGGCCCACTCGCGGTTGAGCCGGTGTGTGGCTTGTTGACGGGCTGCGGGAAAGGCTTGATCGATTGCGTTCATCACGGCGCCCAGGGAGGCTCCGCAGCCGAGATGGCGCAAGGCTGCGGGGCGGGTGGACGCCTCCGGCAGCCAGAGCCAGAGCTGCTCCGGTGTGGACCAGTGAGTCGCGGGCAGCGGCAGAATGCCGTTGCCGTGCCAGAGTGCCTGGAGGTCACGTCGCCAGTCGGGTGCCGCTGCGCAGGCAAACAGAGCGATGATCGCGTTCCAGCCTGCCGGGGCGGCGAATTGGTCGTACAGCAACTCGTCGAGGTGATGCGACAAGATCTCTGGACGCCAACGTTTCCCGATGTCGGTGTCGAACATGCATGAGGGGCAGAAGCTGAAGAATCCGCCTTGCTGGTCTTCTGCGCTGTCACTGACCCCGAGTAGGTGAGTTTGCGGATAGTGATCACCGCAGATGTCACATTCGGTGTGGTTGCCTGGCGTGGCGCTGAGGGCCTGCCGGCGACCCTGGGCGATCGCCTGGTTTGCCCAGCTCACCAGGTTGGCGATCGGCTGATCCGCGTCGGCATACGCCCATAGCTCATCGGGTGCTTCGTGCATGAGCGGAGCGTGTGCAGACAGGATCAAGTTGGCGCTGAGCGGGTGCCACTCCTGTTGCTCGGTCTCGATCGCGAGGGTGGCTGGGCCGCTGTAGCAGCGGTACTCGCCCAACTCGGGCAGGATGTCGGTTTCCACCGGCCATCCGAAGGCTCGTAGTGCGTTGGCCAGTCGGCGGTGAATATCCGCCGCGCGGGCCTGCTTGGGGTCGGTCAACGCCCAGTGTGCTGCCGAATAGGAACCACCGACGTTGTGGCGCAACGCGCGTGCGGCCCGCTTCCGGGCTCGGTCCCGGGTCATACCCAACTCCCACCGCGGCAGACCACCCGTGTCGACCTGCCGAGCGTTGTCGGGCAGCACGAACCTCGCACGCGATTCCGAGAACCTTCGTCCAGCCAATACGACGTCTTCAACACGGGTTCAGACGTCTGGATCAGGCGAGCGTGAACCGCCTTGGTGATCCTTTCCGGCGGAAATCCTACTACGCTCGGCTACCAGCCTGCTGCGGGGGGCGAATCTCCAAATCAACATGGGTGTTGTAGATTTGCCGGGTGGACCTTGTGGATTTGGTGGAGCTGGTCACCGAGCTTCGGGGAGAAGGGAGCGACCTCGCCGAGGTGGAGGTGAAGCGGGCCGCGGGTGGGTTTCCCCGGTCCCTGGTACCGACGCTGTCCGCCTTCGGGAACACTCCCGGTGGTGGCCTGGTCATTTTCGGGCTGGACGAGGGGCAGGGGTTCGCGGCCAGGGGTGTGTACAACGTGGTGCAGTGCAAGCAGGCGCTGGCCGCGGCGGCGCGCAAGTCCGTGGTGCCGCCCTTGACGGTCGCCAGCACGACACTGGAGTTCGAGGGTGTCGAGTTGGTAGTGGCCGAGATCAACGAGCTGCCAGGGTCGGCGCGGCCCTGCCGGGTGAGCGCGACCGGCAAGGCGTACCTGCGTGGCTATGACGGGGACTACCAGCTCTCCGAGTTGGAGGAACAGGCATTCCTGGCCAACCGGGAGACGCCCAGGTTTGACCAGCAGCCGGTGGCGGCCGCGGCACGGGAGGACCTGGCACCGGATCTGATCGAGTCGTACACCGAGTCCTGTCTGGCCACCTCGATGGCGTTGCGCCGGTTCGAGCCGGAGGAGTTGTTGTTCCGGACCGGGGTGCTGGTGCTGGACGAGCAGGGACGCCGGGTACCAAGTGTGGCCGGGTTGCTGGCGCTGGGCGCCTATCCGCAGCAGTACTTCCCGAACCTGGTCATCCAGGCCAGTGTGGCACCCGGGCCCGCTGATCCTCCCGGTACCCGCGCGGTTGACCCGGTCCGCTTTGACGGACCGTTGCCGATGATGCTGGACGAGGCGTTGCGCTGGGTCACCCGCAACGCGCGGAGCCGGATCCGGTTCGGCGCTGACGGCCATGGTCGTGACGAGGCCGAGTATCCGCCGGAGGCGGTGCGCGAGTTGTTGTCGAATGCGTTGGTGCACCGGGATCTGGGACCGTACGCGCTGGGCGAGGCGATCACCCTGCGGCTGGAGAACGATCAGCTCGTGCTGTCCAACCCGGGTGGGCTCTGGGGACTGACCGCCGCCCGACTGGGCACCACCGGGGTGACTTCGGCGCGCAACGGGATGCTGGTGCGGATTTGTCAGAACGTGCGTTACGCCGGTGAGCTGCGGGTGGTCGAGGCACTGGCGACCGGCATTCCCACGGTCCTGCGCACCCTGCGTGAGGCTGGGATGGTGCCGCCGCGGTTCCACGACCAGGGCATCCGGTTCACCGTGCGGATGCCCAGCCATTCGCTGCTCGGGTCTGACGATCTTGAGTGGCTCGGCGCGGTGACCGAGGGCCGCAAGATCAATGATGTGCAGCGGCACGTGCTCGCCACCATGCGGCAGGGCGCAGGCTGGACGAACAAGTCGCTGCGGACGGCGTTTCCGATGGATTCCAGGGATGCCAGGCGCACCCTCGGTGGCCTGGTGGAGGCCGGTCTGGCCGAGGCGCACGGCGAACGCGGCGGGCGGGTGTACCGGCTCGCCAGCCGAATCCCGACCGTGGTGCCGCCCGAAGTTGATCTGGGGGATAGGTCCGGACCCGCCGTCGCCCTGGTGACCGCCTTGCGGAGTGGCGCGCTGACCATGAACGAACTGCTGGAGCGCACCGGGCTGACTTACCGGCAGGCCCAGTACACCCTGGCCGTGTTGCGCGCGGAGGGTGTGGTGACCCTGGAGGGCGGTCGCGGCCGCCGGGGCAGTCACTACCGCCTGGTGTGACTCAGCCGATCGGTAGCACAGTCACGGTGCCGCGGGTGGTGTCCGGGATGAGTAGCCGCTTGCCGCGCTCGTCCAGCAGGAAGTCGGCGGTGCCGCCCGAGCCGAGGCCGGACAGCAGGAGTCTCGGGTTCTCGCCGTCGCGGTCGACCCGCCACACCGAGCCCTGGTCGTAGCTGGAGACGTACAGGGTGCCGTCGGTGGCCTGTTCGATGCCGTCGGCGGCGCGGAAGCCGGTGGCCAGGATGCTCTGGCGGCCGGTGCGCAGGTCGATCTCGGTCAGGTTGCCGTAGAAGAACTCGGCGGCGAGCAGGGTGCCGGGGCGGTTGCCGAGGGCGATGCCGTTGTGGATCAGGGTGCGGCGGGACGGGGCGGCGGCCTCGGTCACCTTGCCGGACAAGGAGATCCGGTAGACGCGGGCGCGGGCCGGGATGTCCAGGGCCTGGGGGCTGTCCACCGGCCAGAGGGCGCCGCCGGGGTCGCGCATCTTCTCCCGGGCGCCCATCTCGGTGACGTAGACGGCCTGGCCGCCGGGTTCGGCGACGGCGTCGTTGAGCGCGGCCACCGGGTGCGGGAAGGCGGTGGACTCGGCCAGCACGCGCTTGGCGCCGGTGCGGTCGATCTGCCACACCCGGGTGAAGTCGGTGGCGATCAGGAACTTTCCGGTGAAGGCCAGGCCGCGGGGGTTGTCCAGCCCAGTGGCGAAGGTGCTGACCTGGCCGGTGGCGGGGTCGAGGGTGCGGATCTCGCCGTCGCCGCGGCCGGGGGTGGCCTCGCCCTGGACGGAGACGTAGACGCGGCCCTGCCAGGCTTGGACAGCGCTTTCCGGGCGGGGGCCGATGGGCCAGGTGACCGGGGCAGCGGGGGAAGTGGGAGCGGTGAGGGTGGCTGGGGCGGGCAGGCTCGCCGGGGCGGGCGGGCTCGCGGGGGCTTCCGGGGCGGCGGAAACGGCGGTCGCGGTGGCCGTGAGCAGCAGCGTGGTGGCCAAGGCCAGTGCGGCGGGTCGTCTCATGGCCAGCATCCTTTCCAGCTGGTTCAGACCACGCCAGAGCCGGAAGGCCAATTCCGGGGTCGTCAGGAAACGGTCAGGCTACGGTCTGTCGGGAGTCAGGGTGATGGGTTGTCGTGACAGCCTTGACCGGTGTCGATGACGGGAAGCGGTGGCGGAGCGATGCGCCTGGACGCGATGGCCGCGACTGCGGGGACCAAGGTGCTCGTGGTCGACGACGAGCCCTACATCACCGAGCTGCTCGCCACCACGCTGCGGCTGGCCGGGTACGACGTGCTCACCGCGGGCAGCGGGGCCGAGGCGGTGCGGGCCGCCGAGAGCGGCAACCCCGAACTGCTGATCCTGGACATCATGCTGCCCGACACCGACGGGTTCGAGCTGTGCCGCAGGCTGCGGCTGGACCGGCCGAGGCTGCCGGTGGTGTTCCTGACCGCGCGCGATTCCACCGAGGACAAGGTGCGCGGGCTGACCCTCGGCGGCGATGACTACGTGACCAAACCCTTCAGCGTGGCCGAGGTGCTGGCCAGGGTGCAGGCCGTGTTGCGGCGCACCAGGGGCGGACAGGAGGAGTCCGCGGCACTGCGTTGCGGGGAGCTGGTGCTGGATGAACAGGCGCACGAGGTGCACCGGGCCGGGCGGCAGCTGGAGCTGTCCCCGACCGAGTACAAACTGCTGCGCTACCTGCTGGTCAACACCGGCCGGGTGGTGTCCAAGGCGCAGATCCTGGACCACGTGTGGCAGTACGACTTCGGCGGGGACGCGGCGGTGGTGGAGAAGTTCATCTCCCGGTTGCGGCACAAGGTCGACGCCGAGGGGCCGCCGCTGATCCACACCGTGCGCGGCTTCGGCTACACGCTGCGCCCGGCCAAGGGCTGACGGCGTGGCCTGGCGGTTCGCCTCCCTGCGCGGGCGGTTGCTGGCCGGCACCATCCTGCTGGCCACCATCGGCATCGTGGTGGTGGACGCGGCCGCCTACCTCGGGCTGCAGCACTACCTGCAGGTCCGGGTGGACCAGGCGTTGCGGGTGGTCGAGCTGCGGGTCAAGCAGATCGACAAGGATCACCGGGAGCTGACCAGGGAAGCGGTCGAGGCGATGGGCGCGCTCGGGCCCAGCGGCAGCTACTTCGCCCTGATCGACGGCGCCGGTCAGGTGATCAGGGAGGTCCAGGTGGACCGCCCCGGTGGACCGCCGGAGCCGGTGCCCGACCTCTCCGACGCGCAGCGCAAGGCCGCGGGCGGCGAGCCATACACCGTGCTGGCCAAGGGAAATCCCGATCTGGAGTACCGCACGCTGGTGGTCTCGCTGACCCAGCCGCTGCGCACGCCCAGCGGCAGCGTGGCGCACACCGTCGTGGTGGCCACCTCGTTGCGCCCCAACGCCGACACCCTCGCCGGACTGGCCGGGTTCGGCCTGATCGCCACCCTTGGCACCGTCGGCCTGCTCGCGATGCTGTCCCTGTGCGTGCTCTGGGTCGGGCTGAAACCGTTGCGGGACATGGCCGCCAACGCCACCGCCATCGCCGCGGGCGATCACACCAGGCGGATCGGGGTGACCGGCGGCAACACCGAGGTGGACCAGCTCGCGCACGCGGTCAACCTGGCCTTCGACGCCCGGCAGCGCTCCGAGGAACGGCTGCGCAGCTTCATCGCCGACGCCTCGCACGAGCTGCGCACCCCGCTGACCACCATCCGCGGCTGGGCCGACCTCTACCTGCAGGGCGTGGACGATCCGCAGGTGGTCGAGCTGGCCATGACCCGGATCGAGGACGAGGCCACCCGGATGCACTCGCTGGTCGAGGAGTTGCTGCTGCTGGCCCGGCTGGACCAGGGCCGCCCGCTGACCGCCGAACCGGTGGACCTGGGTGTGCTGGCCGGGGACGCGGTGGCCGACGCGATGGTGGTCGACGGCGAACGCGAGATCACCCTGGCCGTCACCACGGTCGACGCGGTGGTGCGCGGTGATGCCAACCGGCTGCGCCAGGTGCTGCGCAACCTGCTCGGCAACGCCCTGCAGCACACCCCGGCGGGCAGTCCGGTGCACGTGGCGGTGCGCGGGGTCGGCGCGGGCGGGGTCGGTGTGGTGGTCGCCGACGAGGGACCAGGGCTGTCCCCCGATCAGCTCGGCCGGGTCTTCGAGCGGTTCTACCGCGGTGATTCCTCCCGCGGCCGGGGCGGGGCCGGGCTGGGGCTGAGCATCGTGCGGGCGATCAGCGAGGCGCACGGCGGTTCGGTCTGGGTGGACTCGCAGCCGGGGCAGGGCGCGGCGTTCACCGTGGTCATCCCGCGCGGAACAGCCGACGTCAGCAAACTGTCAGGTGACATTCGGTGAACCGGCAGGTGGTCCTGGTCACCTGGAGTCGTTCCCACGAGGAGGGCTCCGCGATGACCGAGACCATGGCCGCACCGCCGTTCCCCATGCAGCGGCAGTGCCCCTTCCACCCGCCACAGGAGATCGGCGAGCTGCGCGACAGCGCGGCGCCGATCGCCCGGATGACCTTTCCCAGCGGTGACGAGGGCTGGCTGCTGACCCGGCACGCCGACATCCGGTTCGTGCTCAACGACCCCCGGTTCACCGTCCGCAACCGCAGGTTCCTCTTCACCAAGCTCCAGCAGGAACCGCAGCCGGTCCGCCGGGGCATGCTGCTGAGCATGGACGCGCCGGAGCACCCGGCCTACCGCAAGCTGCTCACCAGGGAGTTCACTGTCCGGCGGATGCAGCACCTGCGGCCGCGGATCCAGCAGATCGTGGACGAGCACCTCGACGCCATGTCGGCCAAGGGCGGGGTGGTCGACCTGGTGGAGGAACTGGCGCTGCCGGTGCCCTCGCTGGTGATCTGCGAGCTGCTCGGCGTGCCCTACGCCGACCGGGACCACTTCCAGGCCGTCACCGTGGACCTGCTCCGGCTGGACACCCCGCCGGAGCGGCGCAAGGCGGCGGTGGACGAGTTCGACCGGTACCTGGGGGTGCTGGTGCGCACCAAGCGGCTGGACCCCGGCGAGGACCTGCTGTCCGACCTGATCGCGCGCGCGGACGCCGGTGAGGAGCTGATCGACGACGAGGTGCTGGTCAGCTTCGCCTTCCTGCTGCTCGTCGCCGGGCACGAGACCACCGCGAACATGATCGGCCTGAGCACCGCGGTGCTGCTGGAGAACCCGGACCAGCTCGAGCTGCTCAAGAACAAGCCGGAGCTGGCGGACAAGGCGGTCGAGGAGCTGCTGCGCTACCTGACCATCATCCACCTGGGCCTGCAGCGCAGCGCCCTGGAGGACGTGGAGATCGACGGCCACCTGATCAAGGCGGGCGAGATCGTGGCACTGCACGTCTCCGGGGCCAACTTCGACCCGGCGCTGCTGGAGGACGCCGAGCGGCTGGACATCACCCGCCAGCCGGTGCCGCACCTGACCTTCGGCTTCGGCCCGCACCAGTGCCTTGGCCAGCAGCTGGCCCGGATGGAACTCCGGGTGGTGTTCAGCACGTTGTTCGAACGCTTCCCCACGCTGGCGCTGGCCGCGCCGCTGGCGGAGATCCCGTTCCGCTCGGACATGGCCATCTACGGCGTGCACAAGCTGCCCGTGCGCTGGTGAGAGAGGAGTTCCGCCGATGAAGGTGCTGATCGATCAGGACCGCTGCTGCGGCGCTGGCTCCTGCGTGCTGGCCGCGCCGGAGGTGTTCGACCAGCGGGAGGAGGACGGCATCGTGGCGCTGCTGGATCCGGCTCCCGATGATTCCCAGCGCGCCCTGGTGGATGATGCGGTCAGCCGCTGTCCCGCGGCCGCGATCTCAGTAGTGGAGTAGACACGGTGTTGCGTCAGGTCGTCGTGGTGGGTGCCTCGGCCGCTGGGTTGACCACGGTGGAGGCCCTGCGCAGGGGCGGGTACGAGGGCAAGGTCACGCTGGTCGGCGCGGAGCCGCACCTGCCGTATGACCGCCCACCGCTGTCCAAGCAGGTCCTGTCCGGGGACTGGGCTCCTGAACGGGCCCGGTTGCGGGCCGAGGACCACCTCGACGGCCTGGACGTGGAACTGGTCCTGGGCAACGCCGCCACCAGCCTGGACCCGGTGCTCGGGCGGGTGGAGCTGGCCGACGGCACCGGGTTGAACTATGACGGGCTGGTGATCGCCACCGGCGTCTCCGCCCGCACCCTGCCCAGCGCCGAGGGCCTGGCCGGTGTGCACGTGCTGCGCACCCTGGACGACGCGCTCGCGTTGCGCGCCGACCTGCTGACCGGGCCCAGGGTGGTCGTGGTCGGCGCCGGGCTGATCGGCTGCGAGGTCGCCGCCACCGCGCGCAAACTCGGCGCCGAGGTGACCATCGTGGAACCCCTCGACGCGCCGATGGTGCGGGTGCTGGGCGCGCGGATCGGCGGGCTGATCAGCCAGGTGCACGCCGATCACGGGGTGCCGGTGCGCACCGGGGTGGGCGTGGCCAGCCTGGCAGGCTCGATGGGCCGGGTCACCGCGGTGCTGCTGGCGGACGGCACCAAGCTGCCCGCCGACGTGGTGGTGCTGGGCATCGGCGCCAACCCGGCGGTGGGCTGGTTGCGGGGCAGCGGGCTGACCGTCAGCGCGGCCGGGGTCGAGTGCGACGCCACCTGCCAGGCCGTGCCAGGGGTCTACGCCGCGGGTGACGTGGCCAGCTGGACACACCTCGGCCTTGGCGCCCAGCTCCGGCTGGAACACCGGACCAACGCGACCGAACAGGGCATCGCGGTGGCCAAGAACCTGTTGGCCGGACCGGCGGACGCTCAGCCGTACCAGCCGCTGCCCTACTTCTGGACCGACCAGTACGACCTCAAGATCCAGGGCTTCGGCCTGCCGGCCGCGCAGGACGAGGTCGAGGTGGTGGAGGGCGATCTGGACTCACGCAAGTTCGTGGCGCTGTACCGCCGCGCCGGTCGGGTGACCGGCGCGGTCGGCTGGAACAGCGCTCGGGCCATGCGGCCCTACCGGCAGCAGGTCATCGACGGGATGACACCGGCCGGAGCCTGACCTGGGTCAGCTGATCGGGAAGTTGCGGGTGCGGTCGCTCTGGCTCATCTGGAGCCGGTCGCCCCAGGAGGAGAGCTGGCTGCCGTCGGAGAACTGCAGGTCCACCCGGAAGTTGAACCGCCAGGTGTCGTTGCCGTTCGGGTCGATGCGCAGGTGCAGGTTGCCGCCCTGGAGCAGCTCCCAGCGGCTCGGGTTGTGGATGTACATGCCGAACGGACCGTTGTCGCTGTGGTCGTCGAAGTCGCCGAAGGCGTTGGCCACCCTGGCCGCGGTGGTGCCGTTGCGGTCGACGGCGGTCACCGTGATGTGGGTGTCGTGGTCCTTGTCCTCATCGTTGGTGTGGAAGAAGACGGTGGCCCTGGTCAGGTGGGCGCCGGGGGCCGGGAGCTGCCCGGCGAAGGAGGCGGCGTCCAGGGTGATCGACTTGGCCGGGACCGGCGTCGGCGAGGCCATCGCGGCCGGGGTGATGACCAGGGTCGCGACGGCGGCGGTCAGCGCGGCCAGCTTGGACAGGTTCCGCAAGGTGTTCCCCCTGTGCTCGGGTCGGATTCGGTGGCCACAGCCAAGCGCCGGGGGCGGTCGCGGTGCTTCGGCATAACTACGTACGCGGGTGCTTCGGCACTAAAGTGAGTCCCGGCCGTACGCCCGAATGGGCACACCCGGATAGAGAACATTGACGCAGCGCCCGTTGCTCCAGGTGCACCAGTACGGTCCGCACCGGGGTCACCGGGTCTTGAGCGCGGGGGGATGCTGTGCCACAGGTCCGTGTGCAGCCGGGCAGGTCCGCTTTTGTCGGCCGGGAACGGGAACTCGCCGAACTGGTGTCCATTGTGGACGGACCGCCGTCGGCCCGGTTCCGGTTCGTGCAGATCGTCGGCGAGCCGGGCATCGGCAAGAGCCGCCTGCTCGCCGAACTCGCCGACGCGGCGCGGGACAAGGGCCAGGAGGTGCTGCTCGGCCGGGCCTCGGAGTTCGAGACCTGCCGGCCCTTCGGCGTGTTCGCCGACGCCCTCGACGACCATTTCGCCGCCCTCGGCCCGGCCTGGTACGAGCGGCTGGGCGCGGTCACGGTGGCCCGCTGCGCCGCGGTGTTCCCGGCCTTCGGCGCGCCAGGCCAGGACAACCTCGGCGCGGAACGCCATGTGCTGCACCGCGCGGTGCGGGCCGCGCTGGAGGCGGTGGTCGGCAGGGCCGGGCTGGTGGTGGTGCTGGACGACCTGCACTGGGCCGATGTCGCCTCGCTGGAACTGCTGGACCACCTGGTGCGCAGGCCGGGCCGGGGCAGGCTGACCTTCGTGGTCGCGCACCGGCCGCGGCAGCTCTCGGTGGCCGGGCACACCATGCTGGCGCGGGCGATGAGCGACGGCCACGGGCACCGGCTGGAACTGGGCCCGCTCAGCCAGGAGGCCACCGCGCTGCTGCTCGGCGCCGAGGCGGGCAAGGCCAGGGTGGCCGGGCTGCACCGGGCCAGCCAGGGCAACCCGTTCTACCTCCAGGCACTGGCCACCGTCACCGATCCGGTGCTGTGGCAGCAGACCCCGGCCGAGCTGAGCGAGGAACTGCCTGCGCACGTGCGGGCCGCGTTGCTGTCCGAAGTGGACAGACTGAGCCCGCTGGCCCGGCTGGTGGTGCGTGGCGCGGCGGTGGCCGGTGAGCCGGTGGACGCCGAACTGGTCGCGGTCACCAGTGTGCTGCCGGTGCCGCAGGTGCGCGCCGCGCTGGACGAGGCGCTGGCCGCGGACGTCTTCCGCGGCGGCACCGGCGCCCGCGCGGTGGAGTTCCGGCATCCGCTGCTGCGGCACCTGGTCTACGACGCGTCCCCGCTGAGCTGGCGGGACGGCGCGCACCGCAGGCTGGCCGAGGTGCTGCACCGGCGGGGCGCGGCCCCGGAGGTCCGGGCCAGGCACCTGGAGCTGACCGCCCGGCCAGGGGACACCGCGGCGGTGGAGGTGCTGGTCGAGGCGGCCCGCCGGGTCCGCTTCCGGGCGCCTGCCACCGCGGCCCGCTGGCTGGCCGCCGCGCTCGGCCTGGTGCCCGCGGTGTCCACAGAGGACCGGGTGGAACTCCAGGTCGAACTGGCCGACGCGCTCACCGCGGCCGGGCGCACCGAAGAGGGCGTTGAGGTGCTGCGCAGGCTCATCCGCGGCCGCAGGCCCGGTGGCTCGCCCGCGCAGACCCGCGCGGTGGTGCTGTGGTCCACGGTGGAGCGCTGGCTGAGCCAGTTCCGCGCGGTCGCGCCGGTGCTGCGCGCCGAACTGGTCACGGTGGACGAGTCCGATCCGGTCACCGCGGCCACCCTGCACCACGAGCTGGCCTACGTCGAGCACGCGCTGGGCAACCAGGCGGTGGCCGAGGCGCACGCCACCGCGGTCGCCCGCACACCCCCGGTGCCGGAGGTGCGCGGCCTGCAGGCCAGCGCCTGCGGACTGTTGTCCTACAACCGGTTCCAGCAGCGAGACATCCCGGCCGCGGCGGAGTGGATCGACCGCTCCATCGCCGATTTCGACGCGCTCACCGACGACGAGCTGGCCCAGCACCTGCTCGCGATCGAGCACAGTCACTGGGCCGGGCTGTTCCAGGGCCGCTACCCGGACACGGTGCGGCAGGCCAAGCGGATCCTGGCGCTGGCCGGTGGTTCCGGGCACCACCTGGTGGTGCTGCGCAGCCAGCTGCGCGCCGCCACCGCGCTGTACATGCTGGGCGAACTGGTGGAGGCCGAGCAGTTCGCCGAGGAGGCCATCGAGGTCGCCACCCTGGTCGGTCAGCCCTTCGAGCTGGCCCTGAGCCTGTTGCTGACCAGCGAGATCGCCGGGGACCGGGGTGATCTGGACCGGTCGGTGCGATTGGCCGAGGAGGTGGTGGAGCTGGCCCGCAAGCACGAGTTGCGCTCGATGGGCCCCGCGGTGTTCCAGCTCGCCGAGGCCCGCCGGATCTCCGGCAGGCCGGTGGACCTGGCCGCCGACTTCGCCGAGCTGAGCTACGAGCACCCGTCCCGGCGGGTGTGGGAACTGCCGAGTTTCCAGCTGGAGCAGCTGGTCGCGCACGCCACCGCGCTGGGCGATTTCCACTACGCCGAGCAGGCGCTCAAGCACTGCCAGACCCTGGCGCACGAGCTGCTCCGCGGCTCCACCGGCCACGCCCTGCTGTCCGAGGCCCTGTTGCTGCTGGCCCGCAAGGAATCCGGCCGGGCCGCCGAACTCGCCCGCGCCGCGGTGACCAGCTTCGCCGCCGACGGCCTGCCCTTCAACGTGGGCAAGGCGCACCTCACCCTGGGCGCGGCACTGGCCGAGTCGGGCGAGCGCGCCCAGGCCCTGGCCGAACTGGACCGGGCGATCGTGCTGTTCACCGAGTCCGGCGCGGACCGCTGGGTCGAGCAAACCGTGAAACTGCAACGCAAACAGGGCCGCCGGGTGCCCAAGGCCGCGCCCAGGGTGTCGCCGGGGGAGCTGACCGTGCGAGAGTCCGAGATCGCCGAGCTGATCAGCCAGGGCTTCCCGAACAAGGCGATCGCGGAACGCCTGGTGCTCAGCGAACGCACGGTGACCACGCACGTGTCCAACATCCTGGCCAAGACCGGGCTGCCCTCGCGCACCGCGCTGGCGGCGCACATGTTGCGCGCCGCCAACGGGGACTGAGCCGGTCAGCTCAGCCGGATGCCCACCGCGTACGCGGTCAGCGCGGCGGGCGAGGCCCCGCCGTGGTCCTTGGACCCGGCCCGGTAGGCGCGCGAGCTGCCTGCCACCGGTGTCAGCTGCCACAGCAGGTTGCCCGCGCCCTGCCAGTGCACCTCGGCGCCGCCGCCGGTCAGCGCGAAGCCCTCGGCCAGGGTCGCGGTCGCCCCGGGGTGGTTGGTGAAGGCGGAGCCGCCGGGCAGCACGCTGCCGGAGACCCGGCCGGCAGGCAGGTTCCGGTTGAGGTAGACGCCGTAGGCCACCACCTTGGCCGGATCGCCCTGGTTGTGGTCCTTTCCACGGGCCTTCCAGGTTTCGCCGCCGGTCGGGAAGGAGGCGGTGGCCAGGTTGCCCGCACCGGTCCACTGGAGGTTGAACCCGCCGCCGAGCAGCGCCCAGGAGTCGGCGCCGGGGTTGGGCGCCTCGGCCTCCGGGTGCCCGGCCACCGCGCTGGTGGCCTCGGTGACCCGCAGCTGCGCACGCAGCGCCTCCGCGCTCATCCCCGCGATCCTCAGCCCGATCACGTAGCCGCGCAGGCTGTGCGGCTGGCTGCCGTGGTGGTCCTTCGAGCTGGCGGCCCAGCCGGTGAACCCCGGCAACGGGTAAGAGGCGGTGAGCAGCGCGCCATTGCCCTGGTTGGTCGCGACCGCGCCACCGCCGACGGCCACCACGTCCGCGTCCGGGATGGTGACCCGGTGGTCCCGGATGTGCGCGGCCACCGCGCTCGCGCGTTCGTACACGGTCACGGTGACCTTGCCGGAGGCATCCCGGTAGGTGTTGACCAGCGTGCCCGCCTCCGAGGGTTCGGCGGTGGCGCTGAGCTGGGCGCCCGCCGCCAACAGGCAGACCGCGGTCAGGGCGGTGAGCAGGATCTTGTTCGGCTTGCGCACGGGATGCCCTTCGATGGTCAGGGGTGACCGCGCCAGCAAACCGGGTTTGGCGGCCGGGTGGTTCGTAGGAAGTGCGTACGGCCGCTGGTCTGCCCAAAAGGATCGCGGGAGTTGGCGGCCCGCCGCTCGCGCGCCGCCAACCCGGGGTGCGTGGACTCAGAACAGGCGGATGCCCAGTGCCCACACGGACATCGTCGCGGGCGAGTTGTGCCGGTGGTCCTTGGCGCCTGCCTGGAAGGTCCGGGTCAGACCGGCCGCGGGCCGGAGCTGCCACAGCATGTTGCCCGCGCCCTGCCAGTGCACCTCGGCTCCCCCGCCGGTGAGCGCGTAGTCGGCGCCCACGCTCGCGGCAGCCTCGGGGTGGGCCGAGTGCCCCGCGTGCCCTGGCTCTCGGACGGCGGTCACCGTGCCGACCGGCAGGTGCTTCTTGATGTAGATGCCGTAGGCGTCGATGGCGGCCGGGTCGGATTCGATGTGGTCCTTCGACTTGGCCTTCCAGGAGAGCGCGGAACTCGGGTAGGAGGCGGTGGCGAGGTTGCCGGCGCCGCCCCACTTCACGTTGAACCCGCCGCCGAGCATCTCAAAGGGACCGCCGGTGGGCGGCGGGCCCACCTCGGCCTCCGCGTGCGAGGCCATGCTGCCGGGGTTCTTGTTCACGTGGATGTAGCGTTCCCGCAGGTCGTGCCCGCTGATCCCGGCGATCTTCATGCCGATCACGTAGACGGACAGGTCGTGCGACTGCGCCTCCACGTGGTCCTTCGAGGTCGCCCGCCAGCCGCGCTTGTCCTCGCTGGGGTAGGAGGCGGTCAGCAGCGCGCCGTAACCCTGCTTCCAGGCGACCGCGCCACCGCCGACGACCGCCATCTCCGGGTCCGGCATGGTCACCATGTGATCCCGGTGCAGCTGCTGCTGGTGGCTGCGCCGCTCGAAGACGGTCACCGTGACGCGGCCGGAGGCGTCGGTGTGACTGCTGATCGGGGTGCCCACATCGCTCGCGCCGCTGGGTTCGGCGGTGGCGCTGACCTGGGTGCCCGCGGCCAGCAGGCTGAAGGCGGTCAACGCGGTCAGCAGGACTCTGTTCGACTTCCGCACGAGTGGTCCTTCCATCTGGGGGTTGGCCGGGCAAGCCGATCAGGACCGGCCGGCCGGCGGCTCGTAGGAAGCGCGTATGGCCCTTTGTCTGCCCTAAAGGGATCGGGGGTCGGCTGTGTCCACTCGGTACGGTGGGATCAAGGGGGATTCATGGCTTGGGCAGGACGTTCCCGCGAGCTGGACGAACTGGTTGCTTTCCTTGGCGCACAACGAACCTGGGGGGTCCGGTTCGCGCAGGTGACCGGCGATCCCTGGATTGGCAAGACCGCGCTGGTCAGCCGGGCCCGCCGGGCGGTGCCGGAGCTGGAGTTCGCGACCGACCTGCGCGGGGGCCTGGCCGGGGCGCCGGTGGTGCTGCTGGACGATCTGCACCTGGCCGGTCCGGACACCTTCGCCTTGCTGGCCAAGCTGATCCGCGCGCCCGATCGGTTGCGGCTGACCGTGCTGCTCGGCTACCGGCCGCGGCAGCTCGCGCCGGCGGTGCAGGCGCTGCTGGACGAGGTGGACGGGCTCCGGCTGGAGCTGGGGCCGTTGTCCCTGGCCGAATGCGGTGCGTTGCTCGGCGCGGCCAGTCCGGCCAGGGTGGCCGAGTTGCACGCGGCCAGTGGTGGGAATCTCTGTTACCTCAAGGCGTTGGCCGAGGAACCGTCGGCGGGTGCGCTGACCGCACTACTGTCCGAAGTGGACGGACTCGGCGAGACGGGGGCGCTGGTGCTGCGGGCCGCCGCGGTGGTCGGCGAGGCGATCACCGCGGACCTGGTCACACCGGCCAGTGACTGCCTGCCGGCCAGGGTGCGGCAGGCACTGGACGCGGCGGTGGCCGCGGATCTGTTGCGGGAGAACGGGGCGGTGCTGGAGTTCCGGCATCCGGTGGTACGGCGGATGGTGTACGGCTCGGCCCCGCACAGCTGGCGGATCGAGGCGCACCGCAGGGTGGCCGCGGTGCTGCTGGCCCAGCGGGCGCCCGCGCCGGAACGGGCCCGGCAGCTGGAGTTCGCGGCCCGGCCCGGTGACCGGGGCGCGGCCGAGGTGCTGGTGCGGGCCGCGCGCGAGGTGCGCGGCCGGGAACCGGCCACCGCGGCCCGGTGGCTGGCCGCGGCGCAGCGGCTGTGCCCGGCGCCGGAGGTGCGGCTGGAACTGGCCGACGTGCTCATCGCGGCCGGGCGCACCGAGCAGGGCATCGGGCTGTTCCAGGAGGTGGTGGGCTCGGCGGGGCCGATCGCGGCCAGGGCGGTGATCCGGTACTCGGCGGTGGAGCGGATGTTCGGGCGCAACCTGACCGCGCGGGCGGTGCTGCGCCGGGTGCTGGACAGCAGACCGGACGCGGATCCGGTGGAACTGGCCGCGGTGCGCACCGAGCTGGCCTACGCCCTGCACAACACCGGCGACACCGCGGGCGCGGTCCGGCTGGCCGCCGAGGTGCTCGGCACGCCGTTGCCCAGACCGGACGCGCTGATCCACGCGGCCTGCCACTCGCTGCTGGCCTACCACCACTGGACCTTGGGAACCATCGAGGCCGCCCAGCACGCGGCCGAGCGGAGCATCGCGCTGGTGGACGAGGCCACCATGGGCGAGCTGGCCGACTGGCTACTGATCGCCGAGCAGTGCGTGGGCATCGTGCTGCACCTGGGCCGCTTCGCCGACGCGCGGCGGCTGGGCGACCGGATGCAGCAGGTGGCCAGGGACACCGGGCAGCGGCTGGTGCTGATGCGCGGGCACCTGCGCTCGGCCTTCGGCCAGGTGCTCGCCGGCGCGTGGGCGCAGGCCGAGGTCAACCTGGCCGAGGCGGCCGGGCTGGCCGGGCACATCGGCAAGCCGCCGGTGCTGGGCTACGCGCTGTCGCTGCGCGGCTACCTGGCAGGCGAACGCGGTGACGCGGCGGCC
Organism: Crossiella sp. CA198; assembly: GCF_052078295.1. Lineage (NCBI taxonomy): Bacteria > Bacillati > Actinomycetota > Actinomycetes > Pseudonocardiales > Pseudonocardiaceae > Crossiella > Crossiella sp. CA198. The sequence goes on along the minus strand of NZ_JBQJIM010000024.1, from coordinate 53,032 downwards.
GCACTGAGCTTCGCCGAGCAGGCCGAGGCACTGGCCCCGGCCGGTGATCACCCGTGGTGGGCCCAGGTGCGCTGGCAGCTGGGCGAGGCGCGCCGGGCGATGGATCTGCCGGTGCCCGCGGACTTCCTGGCCGAGGTGCGGGACAACCTGCTGGCCCCGCACCTGGAGCAGCTCACCGAGAGCGCGCTGCGCCGCGGTGACCCGGTCGAGGCCGCGGACTGGGCCCGCCGCTGCCGGGCCGCCGCGAACGAACCGGGCGCGCTGGCCTACGCCCTGCTGGCCGAGGCCCGGCTGCTGCTGGCCGGTGGCGAACGCGGTGCGGCGGCCCTGCTGGCCGGGGAGGCGGTGCAGGGGTTCGCCCGCACCCCGTTGCGACCGGGCCAGGCCAGGGCGCACCTGGTCGCGGGCAGGGCGCTGGCCGGGCTCGGCGAGCGGGCCGCCGCGCTGGGCGAGCTGGACCGGGCCAGCGAGTTGTTCGCCGCCTGCGGGGCGAACCGGTCGCTGGAGCAGACGATCCGGGTGCAGCGCGGACTCGGCCGCCGGGTGTCCAGGGCGGCGGGCCGGGTGGCGCCGGGTGAGCTGACCGCGCGGGAACACCAGGTCGCCGGGCTGGTCAGCCAGGGCTGCACGAACCGGACCATCGCGGACCGGCTGGCGCTGAGCGAGCGCACGGTGACCACGCACGTGTCCAACATCCTGGCCAAGACCGGGCTGCCCTCGCGCACCGCGCTGGCCGCGCACCTGCTCAGGGGTTGAACGGATCCTCCGGCCACTTGTGCTTCGGGTAGCGCCCGCGCAGCTCGGCCCGGACCTGCGGATACCCGTTGCGCCAGAAGGATTCCAGGTCACTGGTGACCGCGGCCGGCCGACCGGCGGGGGAGAGCAGGTGCAGCAGCACCGGCACCCGGCCGTCGGCGATCCGCGGTGTGCTGGTCCAGCCGAAGGCCTGCTGCACCTTGACCGGCAGCACCGGCGTCGCCTCGCCGTAGTCCAGCCGGGCCCGGTTGCCCGAGGGCAGCGCGATCCGCTCCGGGGCCAGTTCGTCCAGCCGTCCGGCCACCGGCCAGGGCAGCAACCGGCGCAGCGCGTGGCCGGCGTCCACCTTGGCCAGATCGGCCCGCCGCCGCGCGGTGGTCAGCTCCGGGCCGAGCCAGCGCTCCAGCCCGGCCAGCAGGGTTTCCTCGTCCATCGCGGGCCACTGCTCGCCGAAGACCTGGTGCAGGAAGGCCAGCCGCTGCCGCAGTCCGCGCGAATCGGGTGTCCAGCGCAGCAGGCCCAGCCCCTCCTTGCGCAACCCCTCGGTCAGCGCCGCCTGCACCGCGGCCCGGTCCGGATCGCGCAACGGCTTGTCCGACAAGGTGATCGCGCCCAGTCGGCGCACCCGCCGGGCCACCACATCGCCGTCTGCCCAGCCGATCTCGTCCACAGTGGACAACAGACTCGCCCCGGCCGAGGTGGCCAGTGCCTCATCGGCCACCGCGGCCAGCCGGATCCGGCCGTGCGTGCGACCCGGCTCCCGGTCGGCCACCGCCACCGCCAGCCACTCCGCCTCGCCCAGCCCGTCGCCGTCCCCGCGCAGTTCCACCGCGGTGCCCCCGGCCATCAGGTACACCCCGGTCTGCCCGGACCGCTTGCGCGCCAACCGTTCCGGGTAGGCCAGCGCCGCGATCAACGCCGGATCGTCCTTGCCGCCGGGGGTGTCCGGCAGCGAGCGGGCCAGCCGGTCCGCCTCCCGCCGCCACCGGCTGCTGGCCGGGCCGCGCTCGTTGCGCAGCCGCCGCAGTGAGGCGGTCAGGTCCGCCGAGGCGGCCAGGGTGTCGTCGTCGAGCACCGCGACCACCTCCGCCGCCCGCCGCGACCCGACCCGGCGCGAACCGTCCACCAGTGCCCTGGCGAAGCGCGGATGGGTGCCCAGTTCGGCCAGTTCCCGGCCACGTGTGGTGAGTTCGCCCTCGGCGTCCAGCGCGCCCAGCGCGTGCAGCACGGTCCGGCCCGCGGCCAGCGCGCCGGCCGGGGGCTGATCCCACCAGGACAGCGCGGAGCCGTCCGGCGTGCCCCAGACGGCCAGTTCCAGGGCCAGCCGGGTCAGATCGGCCAGCCGGATCTCCGGTTCGGGATAACGCGGCAGGGCGGACTGCTCGTGCTCGGGCCAGCAGCGGTAGACCCGGCCCGGCGCCTCCCGCCCGGCCCGGCCCGCGCGCTGTTCGGCCACTGCCGCGGACACCCTGGTGGTCACCAGCCCTGACATGCCGCGCCGATGGTCCACAGTGGACACCCGGGCCAGTCCGGCGTCCACCACCGCCCGCACCCCCGGCACGGTCAGGCTGGACTCGGCCACCGCGGTGGCCAGCACCACCCGCCGCCGCGGCCCCGGCCGCAACGCCGCGTCCTGCGCCGCCGAGGACAGCCTGCCGTGCAACGGAAGCACATCCGCGTCCAGTCCGGACAGCGCCGCGGCCACCCGGTTGATCTCGCCCACCCCCGGCAGGAAGGCGAGCACGTCCCCGTCGCCCTCGGCCAGCGCCACCCGCACCGCCTGCGCCACCGCCTGCTCGATCCGCTGCCCGCGCACCGGCGGCAGGTACCGGGTCTGGGTCGGGAAGGTCCGCGCGTCCACCCGGATCACCGGCGCGTCCCCGAGCAGCCCGGCCACCTGCTCGGCCGCCACCGTGGCCGAGGTGGCCAGCAGCCGCAGGTCCTCGCGCAACCCGGCCCGCGCGTCCAGCAGCAGCGCGAGCAACAGATCCGCGTCCAGGTGCCGCTCATGGCACTCGTCAAGCACCACGATGTCCACAGTGGACAGTTCGGGATCGTGCTGCAGCCGCCGCACCAGCAGTCCGGAGGTGACCACCTCGATCCGGGTGCGCGCCGAGCGCTTGCGGTCCCCGCGCACCGCGTAGCCCACCGTCTCCCCGACCGGTTCGCCCAGCAGCTGGGCCATCCGGGCCGCGGCCGCCCGCGCCGCCAGCCGCCGCGGTTCGGCCACCACCACCCTGGCCCCGCCCTCGGCCAGCGCGAGCGGCACCAGGGTGGTCTTGCCCGTGCCCGGCGGCGCGACCAGCACCGCGGCCCCGTGCGCGGTCAGCGTGCGGACGATCTCGGGCAGCGCCGGGCGAACCGGCAGGTCGGGCAGCTCCACAGCCACACAGTCTGCCCTGGCACACTCGGCCGCATGAGCGCACTGGGGCGGATCGGCGCCGGACTGGCGATCACGGTCGCGGTCGCGGCGGTCGGCCGGATGGTCAACTCCGCGTGGGTGATGCGCAAGGTGGCCCCGCCACCGGCCGAGCCACTCGCCGAACCGGTGGCGGTCGCCGCGATCATCCCGGCCCGCGACGAACAGGCCACCATCGGCCGCGGCGTGGCCGCCCTGCGCGCCCAGCGGCACCCGAACCTGCGGATCATCGTGGTCGACGACTCCTCCGCCGACCGCACCGCCGAACTGGTCGCCGTCCAGGCCGCCCAGGACGAGCGGGTCACCCTGGTCCGCGGCGAGGACCCGCCGCCTGGCTGGTCCGGCAAGGTCGCCGCGATGGCTGCCGGGGCGCACGCCGCCGGTGAGCCGGAGTGGCTGCTGTTCATGGACGCCGACGGTGTGGCGGGTCCTGGGCTGATCGGCCGCCTGCTCGCCGCCGCTGAGGCCACCGGCGCGGACCTGGTGTCCAGTCCCGGCGCGATGCGGCCCAGCGCGGGCGCCAGCCTGCTCATGCCCGCGGCCGTCGTGGCGATGTTCGAGGTCGTGCCGCCCAACCGGAACACCAAACGGGTGCTCGCCATCGGCCAGTGTCTGCTGCTGCGCCGCAGCGCGTACGAGCGCATCGGCGGCTGGGCCGCGCTGGCCACCTCCACCACCGACGACGTCGACCTGGCCACCCGGGTCCGGGACACCGGTGGCCGGGTGCTCATCGTGGACGCCACCGCCGAGCTGGCCGCCCAGGGCCACGACGGGTTCGGCCAGCTCTGGCGCTCGCTGCGGAAGAGCTTCGTGGTCGGCAGCGACGGCAACGTGCCGCTGCTGGCCGCCGGGGCCGTGGTGAGCCTGGTCTTCGGCCTCACCCCGCCGCTGGCCACGCTCACCGGCCTGGCCCGCCGCAACCCAAAGATCGCGGTGGCCGGGCTGATCGGCTGGGCGGCCCAGGGTTACGGGCACCTGCTCTTCGCCCGGTTCTTCCACCAGCCCGCCGCGACCGCGCTGCTCGCACCGCTGTCCTGGGCCGCGCTGGGCAGTGTGCTGGCCGCCAGCCTCGGTCAGGTGCTGCGCGGCACCGCGACCTGGCGAGGGCGCTCCGTCACCCGCTGAGTTCAGCCAGATCCGTTGCGTGACAACGGAATAACGTCTTGCCGAGATCGCTTATCCTCTTGTCGACTAGTTAGTGAAGCTAACGAAGATCATGGAGGCAGAGTGCGTTCGGCCGAGGAGTCCACCGACCAGAGCGCACAGCGGTTACCCGCCGAAGTCTGGGTGCTGGTCGTGGCCAGTTTCGTGATCGCGATCGGCTTCGGCATCCTGGCCCCCGCGCTGCCCAGTTACGCCGCCAGCTTCGACGTCGGCGTCACCGCGGCCTCCATCGTGATCAGCGCCTTCGCCTTCATGCGACTGGCCTTCGCCCCGGTCAGCGGCAAGCTGGTGACCAGGTTCGGCGAACGCCCGATCTACCTGATCGGCATCCTGATCGTCGCGCTGTCCACCGGCGCCTGCGCCTTCGCCGACTCCTACTGGCAGCTGCTGCTCTTCCGTGCCCTCGGCGGCACCGGGTCCACCATGTTCACCGTGTCCGCGGTGGCCCTGCTGGTCCGGCTCAGCCCGCCGCACCTGCGTGGCCGCGCCTCCGGACTGTGGGGCACCGGCTTCCTGCTGGGCAACGTGATCGGGCCGATCTTCGGCGGCGTGCTGGTGTCCATCTCGCTCAAACTGCCCTTCCTCGGCTACGCCGCCGCGCTGGTGCTGGCCGCCTTCGTGGCCTGGCTGTTCCTGCGCCGATCCACCCTGGCCGCGCCGGTGAAGAACGACAACGGCCCGGTGCTGACCGTGCGCGAGGCGCTCAAGCACCGCGCCTACGTGGCCTCGCTGGCCTCCAGCTTCGCCAACGGCTGGGCGGTGTTCGGCGTCCGGGTCTCGCTGATCCCGCTGTTCGTCTCCGCGGTGCTGCTGCAACAGCCCAGCATGGCCGGCTGGGCGATGACCGTGTTCGCGGTGGGCAACGCGGCCATGCTGCTGCTGGCGGGCTGGCTGGCCGACCGGCAGGGCCGCAAACCACTGGTGCTGATCGGCCTGGTCATCTCCGCCATCGGCACCATCTGGGTCGGCTTCACCACCTCGGTGCCGATGTTCCTGGCCTCCTGCCTGGTCGCCGGGCTGGGCGCCGGTCTGCTCAACCCGCCGCAGAACGCCGCGGTCGCCGACGTGATCGGCAACCGGGGCCGGGGCGGTCCGGTGCTGGCCGGGTTCCAGATGGCCGCCGACGTCGGCGCGATCATCGGCCCGCTGGCCGCCGGGGCGATCGCCGAGACGATCTCCTACCAGGCCGCCTTCGCGGTCACCGGGCTGCTGAGCCTGCTCGCCGCGCTGGTGTGGCTGGCCGCGCCGGAGACCCTGCCGAGCAAGGTCGAGCAGGCCGAGCAGGCGGCGGAATCGAACCGGGGTGTCGCGGTGGCCGCGGAGTGCGGCTGCCTGGACGAGGGGCCCGAGGTGCCGCTGGGCGCCAGGGTGGCCGGGAAGCCCCGTCAGCCCGAGGCCTGAGACTTGGGAACGTGGGGGGCCGGCGCCCTCGCAACCGGCCCCCCACGTGTCCGCCGAGTGTGCAGGTCGTCACCCGTACTAGGGAATGGGGACTCCCGGCGGCAGTCGGGTCCGGCGCTACCCACTGTTGATAAACAGTTGTGGCGAAATCCAGTCCTGAACTGAAAACGGCAGTTCAGGGTCTTCCGGCGGTATGCGCGTTTGCGCGCCGGGTCACCGCCGGAAAGTTCCGACGGTAATTCAATGGAACTTCGCTCACCCGCCCGCGCTCACCCCGATGAGTGAGCCCACCAGGTAGGTGGCACCCGCCGCGATCGCGCCGAAGAGCAGTTGGCGCAACCCGTTGAGCCACCAGGGCCGGGTGGTGAACCTGGCCACCACCGCGCCCGCGATCACCAGGCCGACCCCGCCCACCAGTAGACCAGCCGGCAGGGAGTCGTAGCCGAGCAGGTAGGGCAGCAGCGGGAACAGCGCGCCCACGGCGAAGCAGAAGAACGAGGAGATCCCGGCCAGCCAGGGCGAGGGCTGTTCGGTCGGGTCCACGCCCAGCTCCTGGGTCAGGTGCACCCGCACCGCCAGTTCCGGGTCCCGGTGCACCTCGGTGGCCACCCGGCGGGCGGTGTCCTCGGTCAGCCCCATGTCCACATAGGACTCGACCAGCTCCGCCAGCTCGGCCCTGGGATGTTCGCGCAGCTCTCGGCGCTCCACCTCCATCTCGGCCCGCACCTGGTTGTTCTGCGTCTCCACCGAGGCGTACTCGCCCAGCGCCATGGAGAACGCCCCGGAGACCAGCCCGGCCACCCCGGACAACACGATGAAGTGCGCGCCTGCCCCGCTGCCGCCCACGCCCGCGACCAGCGCGATGTTGGTCACCAGCCCGTCCATCGCGCCGAAGACGGCAGGCCGTAGCCAGCCGCCGGAGACATCGGAGTGCACGTGCCCGACTTCCTCGGCGCCACTGCTTTCCGGTGCGGTCATGAAATTTACGTTAGGGCGTTGCCGGGAAAACCGACATTCGACTCACGGGGTTCTCATCCGATGACCATTAGGCTGCGGCCGAGACCGCCGCACGGTGGTCGGTTCGTCGCTGGAAAGGACCAAGACGTGGGCGGTGCCGAGCGCAACGCGCGAAAGCGGAAGCAGGATGCCGCCGCGGCGGCCAAGGCGATGGCTTCGGCCCGCAAGAGCGACCGCACCAAGATGTGGGTCGGCGTCGGGGTGGTCGTGATCATCGCCGCCGCGATCTTCGGCGGCATCTACTTCACCGCGCAGACCGACAACACCGTCACCGCAGGCGCGATCCCCAAGGTCCAGGTCAACCCGACCTACCCGGTGACCAGGGACAACGCGATCGTGGTCGCGGGCAAGGACACCGCGAAGGCCACCGTGGACCTGTACGCGGACTTCCTCTGCCCCGGCTGCGGCGGCTTCGAGAAGCAGTTCGGCACCCAGATCCAGGACAAGCTGAACTCCGGTGAGCTGAAGGTCCGCTACCACATGCTGCCGATGCTGGTGAAGCTGTCCAGGCCGGAGGGCTACTCGCTGGACTCGGCCAACGCGGCCCTGGCCGTGGCCAAGGCCGCGCCGGAGAAGTTCCCGGACTTCTTCGCCAGCCTCTACGGCAAGCAGCCGAAGGAGAACGGCGCGGGCTACACCAAGGAGCAGCTGATCCAGCTCGCCCGCGACCTGGGCGTGCCCGGTGAGGACTTCGCCAACGACATCCGCAACGGCGCCAACAACCAGGCGCTGCAGGACTCCTTCGCCAACGTGGACAACGACCCCGGCTTCAAGGACGCGGGCGGCTTCACCGGCACCCCGGCCGTGGTGGCCGACGGCAAGAAGGTGGACCTGCAGAACACCCCGACCTGGTTCGAGGACCTGTTCAAGAAGTAGCCCTCACCCGATTCCCGGAACCGGCGCGTCCCCGGTGCTCCACCGCACCAGGCGACGCGCCTTTCCGGTTTCCGTGCGCGGCACCACACCCGGTTCGACCACGGTCACCGCGCAGCCGATGCCCAGCCGCTCGCGCAACGCGCCGGTCAGCTCGCGTTGCAGCGCCTCCCCGTCCACCGCGGCCGCGAACGGCTCCACCGCCACCCGCAGCTCCGGCCGCGCGGCCACCCGCCGGTCCTCCACCACGAGGTAGTGCGGGCTGACCCGCTCATCGGCCAGCAGCACCGACTCGATCTCGGTCGGATACACGTTGACCCCGCGCACCACCAGCATGTCGTCCGCGCGCCCCAGCAGCTTGCTCATCCGCCGCAAGGTGCGCGCCGAACCCGCCACCGGCCCGGCCAGACTGGCCACATCCCCGCTGCGGTAGCGGATCAGCGGCATCCCGGTCTTGGTCAGCGTGGTGAACACCAGCTCGCCGGGAGTGCCGTCCGGCACCGGCACCCCGTCGGCGTCCACGGCTTCGACGTAGAAGTGGTCCTCGGCCACGTTGAGCATCCCCTCGGAGTCCAGCGACTCGCAGGCCACCCCGGGTCCGATGATCTCGGAGAGCCCGTAGATGTCCAGCGCCCGCAACCCGAGCAGCTCCTCGATCTGCCGCCGCATCTCCGGCGTCCATGGCTCCGCCCCGAACACCCCCACCTGCAACCCCAGCTGCGCCGGCGAAATCCCCGCCGCCCGCAACGCCTCACCCAGGTGGATCGCGTAGGAAGGCGTGCAGCACAACACCTCCGCCCGCAGATCCACCAGCAACCGCACCTGCCGCTCGGTCATCCCACCGGACAACGGCAGCACGGTCGCGCCCAGCCGCATCCCCCCGTGATGCACGCCAAGCCCACCGGTGAACAGCCCGTACCCGTAGGCGTTGTGGATCCGGCTGCGCGCGGTCACCCCGGCCCCACCGAGCGCCCTGGCCATCACCCGCGCCCACACGTCCACGTCGTGCGCGGTGTAGGGGATCAACGTCGGCCGCCCACCGGTCCCCGAGGACCCGTGCACGCACACCACGTCCTGCTCCTCCACCACCCGCAACCCGAACGGGTAGTGATCCCACAGATCCCGCTTGCTCAACGTGGGCAACAGATGCAGCTCAGCCAGCCGCACCTCCCGTCCACTGTGGATCCCGCACTCCCGCAACCGCCCAGCCAGCACACCCCCGGCCCCCAGCACCCGATCCACCACCCCCCGCAACCGCCGTTCCTGGAGCACGGCCCGCCGCTCCGGCGAGGCGCCCTCGGCGTCGGGATCGGTCAGTACCGGGTTCACTGTGCGCATGCACGGGGTCTACCAGCCCAAACACCGTTGGCCAACCCCCGATTTTTGTTCATGAGGGGAGATGGGGTACGGTATCCAAGCACTGAACGGGAGAGAAAAACTCCAGGTCAGCGCACCGGAGACGGGGCTGTAGCGCAGTTGGTAGCGCACCACACTGGCAGTGTGGGGGTCAGGGGTTCGAATCCCCTCAGCTCCACTCGGTTGAGATAGCCCCAGAAGCCCTGGTGACACGGTCCACAACGTGTCCCAGGGCTTCTGGCATTTCCGGGCCAGGTGCCGACGAGCCTGCTTATCTGTCCTTTGTGGACGGTGACCCGGTGGCCGCGTCGAGCAGCGCCGCCGCCGCCGCTCGGGCGTGCTCACCACATCCGGGATCGTTGAACACCATTGCCCTGCTGGCGACTCCGTCGGCGAGGATCGCGAGTTGCTCGCCGAGGATCTCCGGATGTGCCGCGCCGAGCTGGCGCACCAGCTCGATGACGCGGTGGGTGAAGCGCTGCTTCTCCTGGCGGGTGTGGGCGTGCACCGGGCTGTCCGGGTCCGGGAACTCGGCGGCGGCGTCGATGAACGGGCAGCCGCGGATGGGCCCGGTTCCGGTGCGGGGCACGGTGAACAGTTCCAGGAGTCGCTGTCTGGGCGACAGGTCCGCCCGGTCCAGTGCGTGGTCGATCGTGTGTCCGCTTTCGGCGAGGTGGCGCAGATAGGCCACCACCAGCTGGTCCTTGGTGGGGAAGTGCAGGTAGAGGGTGCGTTTGGAGACCGGGGCGTGGGAGGCCACCTGCTCCATGCCGGTGGCGGTGATCCCCTGTGTCTCGAACAGCGCCATGGCCGCGGCCAGGATGCGTTCCCGCGCTCCGCGTCCGCGCCGGCGGGCGGTCTCGTCCTGCTCAGCCACGCTGTGAAGTATACGTCACCGTTTACCTCATGCCGGTCGCCTGCTACGGTCCTCCACAAGGTAAACGGAACCGTTTACTTCAGCTGTGTGACACCACCCGGAGGCGAGGCCATGACCACCGGCTACCCACCCGAATACGCCGAACACCTGATCCGTGCGCGACGCGCCACCCGCGCGTTTCGTCCCGATCCCGTCCCCGACCACATCCTCCGCGCCGTCTTCTCCCTGGCCGGCGCGGCGCCGTCCAACTCCAACACCCAGCCCTGGCACGTGGAGGTGGTCAGCGGCGCCGCCCGCGACCGCCTCGCCGAAGCGCTGGTGGCCGCGCACACCCGGAACGACCTCTCCCCGGACTTCCCCTACCGCGAGGACCTCTACCAGGGCGCCTACCGCCGACGGCGTCAGTGCGCGGGCGAGCGGCTGTACGCGGCGGTGGGAATCGGTCGCGCGGACCACGCCGCCCGCGCTGCCTACAACGCCCAGAGCCTGCGCTTCTACGGCGCGCCACACGTCGCGCTGCTGTTCACCCCGGCCAACGCCGAGGTGCGCATCGCCGCCGACGTGGGCATCTACGCGCAGACCCTCATGCTGGCGATGACCGCCTACGGCCTAGCCAGCTGCCCACAGGGACTGCTGAGCTTCTACGCCGACACCATCCGCGCCGAACTGGGCGTGCGGGACAGGAAGGTCCTGCTCGGGATCTCCTTCGGCTACGCCGAGGAATCCGCTCCGGCCAACACCGTCCGGGTCGTCAGGGCCGAACTCGCCGAGACCACCCGATTCCACTCCTGAACCCCCGTCAGGCCACCGGCAGGTTGGGCGGCGACTTGAACTCCAGCCACCGGCTGGTCACCACCGCCTCGACGGAGTGCGGCACACCCCGTGGATGCAACAGCGTCCCACCGGCGTGCAGCTCGCACGGCTGCCCCGCGATGGTCCCGCGCAGGTGTCCGGACAACAGGTAGATGAAGCTGTCGTGATCATGCTGGTGTTCCGGCGAGCGGACACCCCGCGGATACTCGATCTCCATCAGCAGCCCGGTCCCGGTCCGCAGCGGCACCCGGTACCGACCGGCCCCGCCCAGCAGCGGAAGTCCTTCAACCTGTGTCAGTGGCAGCCACATGCGCCCAGTCTGCGTGACCAGGCTAGGTTGCTCGGATGGGTCTCCTCGAAGATGTGGCCGAGCGCGACGGCTGGCGCTGCTGGGTGTGCGACGAACCGGTCGACCCCGGTAAGTCGGTCAACGACTCCCTGGGGCCCAGCGTTGACAGCCGCACCGCCGACCGCAAGGCCAAGATCGCCGAGCGGCTCGCGCACCGCGGCTGCAACTCCCGCAAGGGCGCGGTCAAGGTCGTCATCGCCTGGCCGGACCGCCTGCATGTGGTCGAACCCGCACCGCTGAGCACCGTCGCCACCCGGCTGGAGCGCAAGGGCGGCCGCGAGATGGTCGCCCGCTGCCCGACCAAGCGGGACGCCCAGGAGGCGGCGGACTGGCTGGTGGACCGGTTCTCCCGACTGGTGCCAGGGCTGCCGGTGACCACCAGCATCGAGCCGGGCGGCGGCCAGTTCCTGGTCATCCTGGCCACCGGGCGCCGCTGACCGGTGCAGGTCAGGTCGTGCGGCCTGGCCTGGCGTGCGACCCGTCCTGACCTCGGCCGCGAACAACCGGTCGGCTGGGCCGCTCGCCTGCATTACGTCGGGTTATGCCGAAATGTCAGTATGGACGGCTTTTCCACTCGGTCACGCTGAAGATCGCGAAGACCGGCTGGAAGGCGTGGCATGTCCGAGGAAGCACGACGGGTCGCCGAGACCGTCCTGGAGCTGGTGCTCCGGCATCAGCGCAAGCTTGGCGGGCCGGTGGGGGGTTGTGCGCCGCGTTGTGCGCGGTGTCTGGCCGCTCAGCTGGGGCAGGTGGAGCGCAGCGTCTTGGCCGGGGTGCCGGTCGTGTTCGTGTTGCCCGCCTTTCCCGGCAAATCGCCGAATGCGGCCAAGGTGCTCGGTGCGGTGCCGGATCTGGCCGAGCGGTTCGCGCTGGAGTTCCTGGACGGGCTCATCGCCGAGATCGGCACGGTTCATCTGCCCGGCGCCGAGTTGGTGATCGGCTCCGACGGGCGGGTTTTTGGTGATGTGGTGGGCATTCCGGATGAGGACATCAGCACCTATCAGCGGGAACTGCAGGTGATGATTGACGGCCTGCCCGGCCGCCGGATCCGGTTGTTCACCCTCGATGACATTCCGCTGCTGGCCGGTCAGGGCCACCACCGGGCCAGGGAACTGCTGGTGGAGGGGTTTGCCGAGGATCTGGATGCGATCAGGGAGCGGGTCCGGGCCGGCGTTGACGTCGAGTTGTACCGCGCTCTCACCCGGTTCCTGTTCGAGGACGGGGACACGCCGGCGTATCAGGGCAGCCGGGCCGCGCTGCAGCGGAGCGCGCGGGCACGGGCTTACCTGATGATGCAGCGCAGCAAGGCCTGGGGCGATCTGCTGGTCGAGTACTTTCCCTCGGCGGTGCGCCTGTCCATCCACCCACAGCCTTGCGGCGCACCGAAACTGGGCGTCCATCTCGCCGAGACCGCCGACAGCTGGCTCACCCCGTGGCACAGCGTCGCGGTTGATCTGGGCGATCGGTTCGTGCTCATGAAGCGGGCCGAGGCCGAGGCCGCGGGGGCTGAACTGGTCAGCAGGGACGGGCGGCCGAGTCACTTCGCGATGTCCCGGTCTCGCGTCGAAGTCGCCTAGAACATGTTGCCGGACAAGGAGAAGCAGATGACCGCCGACATCGTCGTGGAGAAGCTGAGCCCGTTCGGGGTAGTGGTGCGTCCGGCCCGGCCCGCCGCCGCGGTGACCGAGTTGCCGCTCGATCGGTTGCGTGAGCTGGCCAGGGCCCATCATCTGGTGCTGCTGCGGGGTTTCTCCGCCTTCGCGGGGCCGGCGGAACTCACCGGGTGGTGCGGTGAATGGGGCGAACTCGCGATGTGGCCGTTCGGCGCGGTCCTCGAACTTCTCGAGCATGACCGGCCCGAGGACCACATCTTCGACCACAGTTACGTTCCGCTGCACTGGGACGGCATGTACCGGCAGCAGGTGCCGGAGTTCCAGATCTTCCACTGTGTCAGCGCGCCCGGCGCGGATCAGGGTGGCCGGACCACCTTCTCGAACACCCCCGCGGTGCTGGCCGACGCTGACCCGGACAGCCGGCGGCTGTGGGAGCGGGTCACCGGCACCTACCGCCGCAAAATGGAGTTCTACGACAGCGAAGCCGTTTCCCCGGTGGTGACCACGCATCCCGTTGGCGGGTTCCCGGTGCTGCGCTACGGCGAACCCGCGATCGCCGGGGACCCGGACTTCATCAACCATCCCGACCTCGAGTTCACCGGTGTCGGCGCGGTCGAGCTGGAGCGTTTTCACCGGAGTCTCCGGGAGGCGCTGTACGCGCCCGCCCATTTCTACGCGCACGCCTGGCAGGATGGCGATGTGGTCGTGTCCGACAATTACACGCTGCTGCACGGGCGGGAGGCATTCACCAGCCGCGCGCCCCGGCATCTGCGCCGGGTGCACGTGCTCGGTGACCCGCCGTTGGACAACCCAGCGCTGGTCCGTTCCTGACCGATCGGAGATGTCAGTCGTGTCGAACGAGACCACCGGGTCGCGGGTGGATGTTCTGGTTGTTGGCGCGGGCCCGGTCGGCCTGCTGTGTGCCCTGCTCGGGCGACTGTACGGCCTGCGGGTGCTGATCGTTGACAAATCGGCGGCGCCCATCAGCACGGGGCGAGCCGATGCCCTCAACGCGCGTTCGCTGCAGCTGCTGGAGATTGTCGGGATTTTCGCGGAGCTTTATCCGCTGGGGAAGACCTGCAACACCAGTTCGGTGTGGGCTGATGGCGAGTTCGTTTCTCGTCAGTCCACTTGGTGGGACAATCTGGAGGGGTGTTTTCACAAGCATTTCCTGATGCTTGGCCAGGCATTCGTCGAGAGTTCGCTGGATCGGCGAGTCGGTGAGCTGGACTGCGCGGTGCGGCGCAACACCTCGGTTGACCATGTCGCGATCACCGAGACCGGCTGCCGGTCGGTCCTGTCCTCCGGCGAGGTGGTCGAGTCGAGGTTCGTCATCGGAGCGGACGGCTCGCGGTCCGCCGTCCGGGACTTCTTCGGCATCCCGTTCGAGATCACCCGGTCAGAGCTGACCTGGGCGGTCCTGGACGGGGTTTTCGAGACCGACTTCCCCAAGGTGCCGGAGATCATCGTCTTCCAGGCCGACACCTCGGACGTGGCCTGGATTCCGCGCGAAGGGGAGATCGATCGCTTCTACGTGCGCATGGACGTGGCCGAGTTCGACCTGGATCAGGTGGTCGCCAAGATCAAGCGGGCCGTGCGGCCGCATGAGTTGAGCTTGAAGCGGGTCGAGTGGTTCTCCCGGTTCTCGGTCAAGGAGTCGGTTGCGGAGAGTTTCTCTGTCGACGACCGGGTTTTTCTGGCTGGCGACGCCTGTCATATTCACTCGGTCAATGGCGGGCAGGGGTTGAACACCGGTTTGTCGGATGCGTTCAACCTCATGTGGAAGCTGGGCATGGCCGCCAACGCGATGTCCTCGCCGGAGATCCTGCGCACCTACGAGCAGGAGCGTAAGCCGGTCGCGCTGAGTGTGGTGGAAACCTCGGGCGCGCTGGTGCGATCGACCAAGTACTCCGAGGGAGGAACCCATGCGGTGGATTACGTCAAGACCGTCGAGCGGAAGGCGGGCAACATCACCGGCATGGGGATCCGGTATGGCGAAGGCGGGCTTGCGGGCTCGCGGCTTTTCGACTTCATGGTCCATGGTCCCGATGGCGAGTTGCCGGTAGGCGAGCAGGCGCGGGTCTACTCGTTGCTCGACTATCGTTTCTTCACGCTTCTCGTCTTTGGCGATGACAAGCCGGATCTCGCGCTGCCCGCCTTCGTGCGGACGATTCAGCTCCGCGACACTCCTGGCGAGTCCCCCTATGCGGATCGGTTGCTGTTGGTGCGGCCTGATTCCTACCTCGCCGCGTCGGCCTCGATCGACGATGCCTCGCCGATCGTCGACTACCTGCGGTCGCTGTCGCAGGCCAGCCTCCCGGTGTGTCCTTTGTAGACAGTGTGTCGACCTCTCCGCGCACACCCTTTCACTAGTTACGTAGTGAAAGGGTGTTAGCATCGTCGGCATGGGACAGCGGAGAGGAGTGGGCGGATGACGGACCAGCAGGCGCCGGTGCTGGCGGAGGGGCTGGGGAAGAGGTACTCGCGGGGCTGGGCCCTGCGGGACTGTTCGCTGGAGATCCCGCCGGGACGGGTGGTGGCGCTCGTCGGGCCCAACGGCGCGGGCAAGAGCACGCTGATGGGCCTGGTCACCGGGCTGGTTCGGCCGAGCGCGGGCCGGATCGAGGTGTTCGGCGAGGTGCCCAGCGGGCGCGGCATGCACTCCTCGGTGTCCTTCCTGACCCAGCAGAAGCCGCTGTATCCGCAGTTCACCGTGGCCGAGACGCTGCGGCTGGGCAGGCACGCCAATCCGGGCTGGGATCAGGCCTACGCCGAGGAGCTGGTGGCGCGGGCCGAGGTGCCGCTCACGGCCAAGGTGGGCACGCTCTCCGGTGGGCAGCGGACCCGGGTCGCGTTGGCGCTGGCGCTGGGCAAGCGGCCGCGGCTGCTGATGCTCGACGAGCCGCTGGCCGACCTCGATCCGCTCGCCCGGCAGGCCGTGTTGCAGACGTTGCTGGCGGAGTGCCGGGCGCAGGAGATCACCGTGTTGCTGTCCTCGCATGTGCTCGCGGAGCTGGAAGGGGTGTGCGACCACCTGGTGCTGCTCATCGCCGGCCGGGTGCGGCTCGCCGGTGACGTCGCCCAGCTGGTGCACGAGCACGCCCTGCTGGTCGGGCCGCCCGGTCAGCCGTGCCCGGCGGCGCCGGGGTCGGTCATCGACACCCAGGTGGTCAACGGTGCGCAGCTGGTGCTGGTGCCCGCGCACGCCGCCCGGCGCCAGCCGGGCTGGCAGCTGCACCGGCCGCGGCTTGGTCACCTCGCGCTCTCCTACATGCGCGGCACCGGCCTGGAGGTCGCGGCATGACCTGGATCGTGTGGCGTCAGCAGCGACTCGCGCTGATCAGCCTCGCCGTCGCGCTGCTCGCCGGCGTGGTGGCGGTGTTGTCGCTGCGGGCGGGAATGACCGCGGACCTGACCGCCAGGGGCATCGCGGGCTGTGTGCTGGACGGGATCAAACCGGGCTCGGCCTGTTCCGGCACCGCGGTCACCGAGTTCCAGGACACCTGGTTCGACCGGATGAAGATCGCACAGTCGCTGGTGCTCGCGTTGCCCGCGCTGGTCGGGGTGTTCATCGGCGCTCCGTTGTTCGCGCGGGAGTTCGAGCAGGGCACGCACGTGCTCGCGTTCACCCAGTCGGTGAGCCGGATCCGCTGGATGGCGAGCAAGTTCCTGGTCACCGCGGTGCCCGCGCTGGTGGTGCTGCTGACGCTGCAGTTCCTGGTCGGCGGCTGGCTGGCGGCCGCGGGCAGCCTGGGGCCGTTGAAGACCGGGCCGTTCGCCGCCACCACCTTCGGCGCCAGCGGGATCTCCCCGTTCGCCTACACGCTGTTCGCCTACACCCTGGGCATGTTCCTGGGCGCGTTGTCCCGGCGGACGCTGATGGCGATGACGCTCACCCTCGGGGTGTTCGTGGTGATCCGGTACGTGCTCACCGGCCTGCAGCAGTTCATGCTCACGCCGAAGCGGATCATCTCCGACGACCCGACCAGCTCGGCGGTGCCCTCCGGCGACCGCTCGCTGGTGCTGGACACCGGCCACCTGGACGCGGCGGGCGCGGTCGTGCCCAACAGCTGGTCCCGGATCAGCGGCTGTGGCGCCCGCGGCAGCGAGGCCATGCCGACGGATCAGCTGACCTGCTACCGCGAGCACGGACTGGTGAAGTCCTACGCCGACCTCATCCCGGCCGACGCGGCGACCTCGCTGCACCTGGTCGAGGGCTCGATCTTCCTCGGGCTCGCGGTGCTGTTCACGCTGGGTTCGATCTGGGCGGTCCGGCGGCAGGTGTGAGGTGAAGGTGGAGTGCCAGGGACCGGTGGACACCTATGCTGAACGGCGTGATCGAGTTTCGCATCGATCGGCACTCCGGGGTGGCCACCTACCTCCAGATCGCTGCGCAGGTCAAACAGGCGATGCGGATGGGACTGCTGGGGCCTGGCGACCAGCTGCCGACGGCCAGGGAGGTGGTGGCGGCCACCACGGTCAACCCCAACACCGTGCTCAAGGCCTACCGCGAACTCGAACACGAGGGACTGGTGGCCGGCCGCCGCGGGATGGGCACCTTCGTCACCGCGTCCCTGGCCACCGACGCGGTGAAACTCGGCGCCCCACTGCGGCAGGACCTCGAACAGTGGATGGGCCGGGCGGTCACCGACGGGCTGGTGCTGGAAGAGGTCGACGCGATCTACACCGACGTGCGGGACACGCACTACCCGGCCTGACTCGCGCGCTCGCCGGTCCCCGTGAGGGTGGTGGACAATGCCCGGCATGAACGTCCCCGCGCTGCCGCGTCCGGACGCGAGCCCGGTCCGGGTGACGGGCGTGGCCAAGCAGTTCGGCCGGACGATGGCGTTGCGGGACTGCGACTTCGCGCTGCCGCCGGGCAGCGTGACCGCGCTGGTGGGCCCGAACGGCGCTGGCAAGAGCACGCTGCTGTCCTTGATCGCGGGCCTGGCCAGACCGACCAGCGGCGAGATCAGCGTGCACGGGGCGCCGGTGCACGGCCGGATGCACCCCGACGTCTCGCTGCTGACCCAGCGCCGTCCGCTCTACGACGGCTTCACCGTGCGCGAGATGATGCGGGCCGGCGCGGCGCTGAACAGCCGCTGGTCGGCGCGGCGGGCGGAGGAGGTGCTCGACCTGCTGGCCGGGGTGGACCGGGACGCGAAGGTGGGCACCCTGTCCGTCGGCGCGCGCACCCAGGTCGCCATCGCGCTGGCGCTGGGCAGGCTGCCCAGGGTGCTGCTGCTCGACGAGCCGCTCTCCGACCTGGACCCGCTGGCCCGCGACGAGACGTTGCGGATCGTGCTGACCGAGGTCGCCGAACGCGGCACCACGGTCCTGCTGTCCTCGCACCTGCTCACCGACCTCGGCGACGTCTGCGACCACCTGCTGCTGCTCGACGAGGGCCGGGTGCAGCTGGCCGGGGACATCGGCGACACCCTGGCCGAGCACCAGGTGCTCATCGGGCCGGCCGGGTCCGCCGCCGCCATCACCGGCACGGTCATCGACTCCTCCGGCACCGAGCGGCAGCGGACCGTGCTGGTCCGCGGCGGCGGCGCACCCGAGGGCTGGCTGGCCGAGCGGCCCGATCTGGAATCGCTGGTGATGGGTTACCTGCGTGCCTCGCGGACCCGCAGACTGGCCGTCAGCTCGCCGCGTCCAGGCCGCTGACCAGCGCCGACCTGCCGCCGAGGCAGCGAGCCCGCAGTTTCCGCCTGGCCCGGAACAACCGGGTGCGCACCGTGGTCACCTGGGTCGAGGTGGCCTCGGCGATCTCCGTCGCGGTCAGGTCCGCCCAGGCCACCATCAGCAGCACCTCGCGTTCCTCTGGGCGCAGTCCGGCCAGTGTCCCGGCCAGGTCGGTGGCCATCGACTGGGCGTCCACCACCGCTGCGGTGTGCTCGTCGACCTGCTCGGTCACCGCCCGCCGCCCGTGCTCCCTGGCCCACGCCCGCAGGCGGCGGCCTTCCGCGCGGGTGTGCCTGCGCAGCAGGTTGGCCGCGATGCCGAACAGCCAAGCCCGCGGGGTGGCGCGCGCAGGCTCGAAGCTGTCCCGGCGTTCCCACGCGGTCAGGAAGGTCTCCGACACCAGGTCGTCGGCGACCTGGGTGTCCACCCGGCAGGACAGGTAGCGGTGCAGCTCACGGGCGTGGCGGTGGTAGAGCCGGGCCCAGGTGTCCCGGTCCAGCGGGCTGGTCACTTCGGCTCCGCGGTGGTCCCGACCGGTTCGGGCGCCGGGACCGCCTTGGCCTCGCGGCGGCGGCCCAGCGCGATCATCGGCCGCTCCACCCAGCGGTAGCAGAGGTCGGCGAGGCCGATCGCGACCAGCGACACCGGCACCGCCAGCAGCAGTCCGGACGCACCGGGCGCCAGCCCCACCACGATGCCGTGCGCGATCGACTGGACCAGGTAGATCGAGTACGAGCGTTCGCCGAGGTAGACCATCACCCGGGTGGAGAGCAGGCGCTGAGGCAGGCCGGGACCGAGCAGCGCGGGCATCAGCAACGCGGCGGCCAGGGCGTAGACCGGCACCACCGCGACGAAGCCGGGAATCCCGAACACGGCCTTGTCCAGCAGGTCGGACAGGGTGGACACGGACAGGTGCGCGCCGAGGAACAGCAGACACACCGCGCCCGCGACCCAGGGCCTGGTCAGCGGCTTGACCAGGGCGTAACCGCGCGGATTGTGCATGATCATCGCGAGTAGGCAGCCGATCAGCACGGTGAAGTAGTGCACCGACCAGCCCTTGGGGTCCGCCGCCACGGTGAACGGGATGACGGCCAGCGAGAGCGTCATCAGACCGGCCGTGACCAGTGGACGGGCCCTGGGCAGCAGGGTGAAGGCCAGCAGCGGCCACAGCAGGTAGAACTTCTGCTCGATGCCCAGCGACCAGGAGTGCCCGTACGGTCCGCCGAGCCCGAACTCGTTGAAGAACACCAGGTACAGCCCGAAATCCCGGCCCAGCGGGTTCGAGCCGAACTGCCCGGCGACCAGCAGGCCCGCGGCGGTCAGGAACAGCACCACGAAGTACACCGGCAGGATGCGGAACGCGCGCCTGCGATAGAAGCCCGGCAGGTTGATCCGACCGGTGCGGGAGTGCTCGCGCAGCAGCAGGGTCGTGATCAGGAAGCCGGACAGCACGAAGAACACCTGCACACCGAGCCAGCCCTGCAGCAGACCGGGGCCGTCGTTGTGGAAGAACACGACGAGCAGCGCGGCGATGGCGCGCACCCCGTCCAGGGCGGGGAATCGCTTCAGCGCGAGGAACTCCCCGTGGCTCATCGGCGCGTGACGAGTGGTGCTCATGGACACTAGTTGCCGATGGACCCCCCGACGTTCCTATGAGGACAGTCACACCGCCGGAGTGGGAACGCGGGCGCGGCCTGCGGCGAAGAGTGTCCATGCTGAACCTGAAGTCGCTGGTCAAGCAGGCCGTCGCGGCCGGACCCCCGGCGGCCGCCCACGCTGCCACCGCCCGCTCACCCCGGTGGGAACTCGCCCACAGGGTGGTGTGGGGCCTGTGGTGGCTGATGCTGATCGGCCTGCCGCTGGCCTTCATGAGCCGGTATTTCCTGGACCTGGAGGTCTATCGCAACGGTGGACTCGCGTGGTGGCAAGGAATTCCGCTCTACCTCGACTTCCCCGGCCCGTTGCCGGGCCCACGGCTGCCGTTCACCTACCCACCGGTGGCGGCGGTGCTGTTCAGCGTGTTCGCCGCGTTGCCGGGCTGGCTGATGAACACCCTCGTGCTCGCCACCAGCTTCCTGGCGATGACCGCGGTCTGCGTGCTGGTGGCCGGGAAACTGTTCCAGCGCAGGGAAATCGCCTGGACCGTGGGCGCCGGCGCCGCGGTGCTCTCGATCGGCATGGAGCCGGTGATCTCCACCCTCGCCTTCGGCCAGATCAACATCATGCTGATGGCGCTGGTGGTCATCGACTGCTTCGCCGTGCGCGATCCCCGCTGGCGCGGGGTGCTGGTGGGCCTGGCCGCGGCGATCAAACTGACCCCCGCGGTGTTCGTGCTGTACTTCCTGATCCACCGGGACTGGCGGGCCGCGGTGAACTCGATCGGCGCCTTCGTGGTCCTCGCGCTGATCGGATTCCTCGTCGCGCCAACGGATTCCACCGAGTACTGGTTCCACGCGCTCATCGACCCGACCCGCATCGGCGGCCTGGCCTACGCCCCGAACCAGTCCCTGCGCGGCCTGCTGCACCGGCTGAACCCCGGCCCGGACGCGATTTCGTTGCTGTGGCTGGGACTCGCCGCGCTGGTGATGCTGCTCGCGGTCATCGTGGCGCTGCGCACCCGGGACGAGGTCATCGCCCTGCTGGCCATCGCGGCAGGCGCGCTGCTCGCCTCACCCGTGTCCTGGTCCCACCACTGGGTCTGGTGCGTGCCCGCCTTCCTGGTCGCCGCCGCCCGCGCCAGGGTCTGGCAGCACTGGGCACTGCTGCTGAGCGTGCTCGCGCTGTACTGCGCGCATCTGTTCGCCATGGTGCCCAGCACCGAGGACCGCGAACTGCGCTGGACCCTCTGGCAACACATCCCGGGCAACGCCTACATCTGGATCACCCTCGCCGCACTGCTGGTGCTGGCGATCCGGCCGGTGCGATCCCGCCTGTCCAGCCGGTAGGCATCCGGCCCGCCGCCGGCAGGGTGGCGGGCCGGACACCAGGCAGGCTAACTGCCCGCCGCGTCGAAGATGGCGCTGACCAGCGAGGTCGCCCCGGTGGTGTCCTGGGACAGCTCCCAGTTCATGATCCCGCCGGCGTTGGTCTTGGCCCACTGGGTCTTGCGCTTGATGGTCGGGATGCCGTTGTAGCACTGCTGGGCGCCACTGGCCTGGATGCAGTCCTTCTGCGCGTTGGCCGCGTTCATGGCCACGATCTGCGCGTAGGTCAGGTAGTTCGGCCTGCTGTAGAACGGCACGCCGAGCACGGCCTTGCTCGCGGGCAGGCCGCGGGCCTTCCAGCCGTTGAGCGAGTCGATCGACCACTGGTAGTTCGCGTGCGGGCTGCCGCCGTCGTAGGCCATGATGTTGAGGAAGTCGACCACGGCGAACACCGCGGGCTGCACGCCGTTGGCGGTGCCGCCACCGGAGACCACGGCCGCGGTGAGCAGCTTGCCCTTGGGCTTGAGCGCGCCGCTGAGCTGCTGCATCAGCGCGGTGAAGTTGTTGCCGGAGGCGCCGGGGTCCGGGTACTCCCAGTCGATGTCGACCCCGTCCAGGTTGTACTGGTTGATCACGTTGACCACCGCGTTGACGAAGGCGGTCCGGGTGCCCGCGCTCCGCGCCAGCGCCTCGAAGGCCGAGTCGTTGCCGTCGTTCCAGCCACCGATCGCCAGCGACACCTTGACGCCGTTGCTGTGCCCCTGGGTCACCAGCGAGCGCAGCTTGTTCGGGTCCGGGATTGCCTGCAGGGTCCCGTTCGCGTTGGGCAGCGCGAAGGCGTAGTTGATGTGGGTGAGCTTGCGGTACTGGATGCTGTTCACGTTGCCGGACCAGGACGGCATGTAGCCCACGCTGCGGAAGCCGGGCGGCAGCGCCTGCACCGCGGTCGGTTCCACGGCGGCCTTGTCCACCGGGGCCGCGCTACCCGGCGCGGCGAGTCCCATCGTGATCGCGGCCGCCGCCGTGACCAAGGCGATTCCCGTTGTGGCCCAACGAGAGCGGACCATACGTGAACGAATGGCAATCGTTTGCATGACGATATATCCCTTTCAGGGCAGGGGCTGAACGGGTATTGCGGTGCGCGCACGATGCCGGGCCGCGGCGGCAGGGGGCGGCGGCGACGTCGGACGCGTTACCGGAAACCGGTTTCCACGGCTAGCGGGAACCGGTTGCTATGGTGAGGTTGATTCGGCCAGAGCGCACACCAGTGACGGTGTCTTCACAGACACATCCCTCCTGGCAGCGGGCGAGAGTCAGCCTACTGCATGACTTGAATCAAGTCACGGCAAAAGCACCGATGGGTCCAGACCACTTTGGTCTGGACCGGTGCGGCGGGTGGCGGCCCGCCCGCGCTCAGGTGGTGATCAGCTTGTCCGGGTCGGCCACCGGGTATTCGAGCTGGAGGTTCTTGTACTCGTCCTCGATGCCGGAGTTGTGGATCTGGATCGCCAGCGGTCCGACCCTGGCCGCCTTCTTGTCCTTGAACGACAACACCTCGGTGGCCTTGCACTTCGTGGCCCCGGCCGGCAGCGGGCAGCAGGCCATCCGCGCGATCCCGGTGGCCTGGTTGCCCACGATCTCGCACTGGCTCCACTTCCGCACGTCCCACTTGGGGTGCGGGTACCTGGTGAAGAACTCCTTGCCGCTGTTGTTGTGTCCCGGCCGGTAGTCCCAGTGGCCGCCGTTGGGCGGCTGGAACTGGATGGCGCCCAGGCCGTTGATCGGCTGGGTGACGCCCCAGATCAGCACCGAGGGCGCGTGGTTGCCCTTGACCTGGCGCAGGTGGAACAGCCAGCGGAAGGTGCCTGCCTGCTGCTTGTTGTAGTACAGCCAGCCCCTGGACTTGCCGGTGCTGTGGATCGCCCCGTCCTTGACCAGGTACTCACCCGGTTTGGACGCGGTCCAGCCGTCCAGGGTTTTCCCGTCGAACATGGGCTTGAGCACCGGGTCGGCTGCCGCCGGTGTGGTGAAAGCCGTGCCCAGCAACACGATCCCGGCCAGCATTGTCCACAGTGGACGACGAAGCATGGTGACCATCCTTCCCGCAACGAAAACGTTTTCATTGGGGCGGTGGAACCGAGGCTACGAGCGTGCCGAGGACAGCGTCAACCCGCGTCATCCGTTCGGTCGCGGGCGATACGCCCGGCCGCGCACGGCGACCGGGCATATCGGGCGAATCAGCTACCGCAGGCGGTGCTCAGCTTGGTGAGCTGGTCGGTCTTGTTCTTGAGCCAGGTGGCCAGCGCCTCCGGGCCGAAGTCCTTCAGCGTCACCGCGGACATCGACTTGGCCATGTCGTCGATGGCGGTCTTGACCGTGGCGTCGCCTGCCTTGGCCGCCAGCGCCTCCAGCTCCTTGGCCTTCTTCTGGGTCTCTTCGAGGGCCTTCTGCGGGTCCGCGGCGTTCGGGGTGAAGCCGGCCAGCTTCAGCGCGTCGATGCACAGCGTGGCCTTGTTGGCCACGTCGCCCACCTTGTTCGCGGTGTCGGTCGCCTGCTGTAGCGCGCCGCAGCCGGCCAGGCCGCCGAACAGGCCCAGGGTCAGCAGAACGGTGGCCACTGGACGAGCTGCGCGCATGCCGTATCTCCGATCATCGTGTGTCTGTTAAGTCCGACTCTACCGGTGCGCGGATCCCGGGGCCGGGGCTTCACCCAAGATCATCTGCCCAGGCTCTGTCAGAACTCCGCCCGGCGCCCGGCGGCCAGGGCCGTTGGGATCGCCGGTGCGGGCGAACCGGGTCCAGTAGTCGATCATCGCACCGGCAGCGGCCGGGCGGCGCGGGCCTTCGGCGTGGTCACGTTGAGGTACAGGCAATCCTCGGCCACCCTGGCCTGCTCGCCGAGGATGCCCCGGTTCCGCGCGCACTCCGGGCCGGGGGCAGGGCTCGCCCTACCCGACCGGGAACAGGTTGCGGTAGAAGGAGTTCGACCGGAAGCCGTCGTCGTGGTGGGTGGAGGTCCAGGACAGCGGGACGGTGCCGGTGCGGGCCCGCAGTTCGCCGTCCAGGCGGTAGTCCGGGTGCACGCCGTCGTTGCTGATGGTGGTGGTGAAGGTGACCGACAGCCGGTCGCCGCGGTGCACCGGCAGGCCGCCCGCGGAGAGCGGGGCGTAGACCGGGAGCCAGTTGCAGCGCTGGGCCAGCGAGTCGATCGGCTTGTCCGCCGCGGACACCCACAGCCGCACCCCGAGCGCGAACCCGTGCAGCGTGCCGCGCCGGGTGATGACCAGCTCGCGTTCCTGGGCGCCCTCCGGGACCAGGTAACCGCCGAAGTCCAGCGGTTCCACCTCGGCTACCCCGGACAGGTGTGCGCGGCGGCGCAGCTCCGGTATGCAGGCCCGCACGTCGAAGGGCCTGCCCACCGAGCTGAACACGTGTTCCAGGTAGGGCAGTGCCAGTTCGGCGAAGCCGGGCCTGCCGCCGGGTGCGGCGTGGTCGAGGTCCAGCGCGACGATCGTGGTGGTGCTGCGGTGCGGGATGAACACCCCGCCCGGCCGCACCAGCCTGCGCCCGGCATCGCGCAACACCGCGCCGGCGCCCTCCGCGCCACCCAGGTTGCCGATGATCTCCGAGACGCAGACGTCGGCGCGTTCGGGCAGGTCGACCGTGGTGGAAAGGCCCTCCAGCACGGTGATCCGGTCGGCGAACCCGGCCCGCGCCACCGCCTCGCGGGCCCGCCGGGCCGCCTCGGGCAGCACCTCCACCGCCCACACGTGCCGGGCGCCGGCCCTGGCCGCGGCCAGCGCCCAGACCGCCTCCTGGCCGGTGCCGATGTCCAGCACGGTGCGGCCGGGCGCGTGCCTGCCGATGGCGGCGGTGTAGCAGTCGTTGCGGATCCGGTCGTTGAGCATGAAGTGGTAGAGCCGGTCGTCATAGACCGGGTACTCGCCGAGTGAGGGCACCAGCAGCACCGGCGCGGTGGCGCCGGGTTCGCGGGTGCGCACCAGCACCCGGCGGTCCGGCGCGGCGACCTGGGTGATGAAAGAACCGGACAACGGTGTTCCTTCCCGGGAGGTGACGGTCAGCCCGCGGTGGGCCAGCGCAGCGGCAGACTCGCCACACTGAGCTGAACGAAGGCCCGTTCCCGCACCGGGAAACCGGCCGGGATGTGGTAGTCCGGAATGCGCCGGTGCCATTCCTCCAGCGCCACCTTCAGTTCCAGCCGGGCCAGGTGCGCGCCGACGCAACGGTGAATTCCCCAGCCGAAGGTGAGATGCCGGTTCGGACTGCGGTCCAGCAGCACCTCATCGGCCCGGTCGAATTCCCGCGGATCCCGGTTGGCCGCGCCGGAGAGCAACAGCACCAGATCGCCGGCGCGCATCGGACAGCCGGCCAGTTCGACGTCCTCGGTCACCCTGCGGCCGTCCAGGATGATGTCGTAGTAGCGCAGCAGCTCCTCCACCGCGCTCGGGATGATCTCCGGCTCACGCACCACCCGCGCACGGTCCGCCGGGTTCGTGGCCAGGTGCCAGAACGCGTAGGACAGGTGTGAGGAAATGGTGTCCAGACCGGCGATGAACAGCACGAACAGCAGGTTCGTCAGCTCCTCGCGCTTCGGCTCCCGCCCGTCGATCCGCCAGGTCAGCATCCGGCTGACCAGGTCGTCACCGGGTTCGGCCACCCGGCTGTCAACCAGCTCGCCGAAGTAGTCGCGCACCTGCTCGCGCACCGCGTCCAGGTCGTCCTCGGCCTCCTCCGGGCGCAGCACCGCCTCCTCCCAGGCCAGGAAGCGGTCCAGTTCGGTCTGCGGCAGGTCGAGCATGGTCAGGAACACCGCGACCGGCAGCCGCTGGGCGAACTCGGCGACGAAATCGCAGGAGCCGGTGGCCAGCAGCCCGTCGATCAACTCGGTGACGTGGCCGCGCACGACCGGCTCCAGCGCGCGGGCCCGAGCCGGGGAGAACTCGCTCATCAGCGGTTTCCGCCAGGCGGTGTGCACCGGCGGGTCGAGCTGCATGGGGATGGCGGGCTCGATGGGATCCGGGTCGAGCAGGGACAGACCGCTGTTGGAGAAGGCGGCCGGGTTGCCGAACAGCTCCCGCAACGGCGCCATCCGGCTGACCACCCAGTAGCCGCCGTCCGCGGTGCTGCGGAAGCCCGGACACTCCTCGCGGGCGGCGTCGTGCACCGCGCGGTAGTGCCCGATGCGGCGCGTGCCCTGCAGATAGCGGAAGTGCTTCTCCGGAACCCCAGCCTCGCCCGGCATGGCTTTTTCCTCCGTCGCGTCGAATACCCCTCGTGTCGCTCAGGAATACCCGTACACATAACCGGAAACCACGCCGGATAAACAATGGTGATGCACTGGAGGTCAGCCTCCAGTGCCTGTTGTGGAATTCCTCTGGGCGATTTCCGGAAATTCCACTGCGAATGGGCGCGCTAGGCCCCGGCGATCTCCTCCGGCGGCACCGCGGCGAGCACTTCCAGCGCGGAGAGGAACGCGGCCCGCTCCGCCGCGGGCAGCCGAGCCAGCACCCGCTCCTCCTTGGCCTGGATATCGGCCTGCGCCGTCCGCCGCAACCGGGTCCCGCGCTCGGTGATCGACACCAGCCGCACCCGCCGATCCGCCGGATCAGCCCGCCGCTCGATCAACCCCTGCTGCTGCAACCCGTCCAGCACCCCGATGATCCGCGTCTTGTCCGCGCCGATGGCCTGCGCCAGCGCCGCTTGCGTCCGCACCGGCCCCTCGTCGAGCGCGGTCAGCACCGAATAAGCCCACATCGACACCCCGTGCGCCCGCAACACCGGCAGCTCGGCCGCGATCAGCCCCCGCACCAGCGGCCCGATCATGGCCGCGAGATCGCGACGGCGCCCGGTCATGGGGGCAGCTTACTGACCTTGACGAGATCGTAGGCGCATGCACATCATATGCACATGCTTACGACTGAGTTGGGACAGCAGCACCGGCGTGCGGTGCTGGACAGCGTGACCGCGGTGAACCGGATCAAACCCACCGACCTGGGCCGCCCAACCCCGTGCGCGGACTGGACCGTGGCGGACCTGCTGGCGCACATGACCGTGCAGCACCACGGCTTCGCCGCGGCCGCCGAGGGCGACGGCGCAAACCCGGCGGTGTGGCAGGTGCGCCCGCTCGGACCGGATCCGGTGGCGGAGTACCGGGACGCGGCGGAACGGGTGCTGGCGGCGTTCGCGGCCGAGGGCGCGCTGGAGCGGGATTTCGCGCTGGCCGAGTTCGGGGTGACGGTGCCAGGGCGGCGGGCGGTGGGGTTCCACCTGATCGACTACGTGGTGCATGGATGGGATGTGGCCCGGGCGCTGGGGGATTCGTATCGGCTGGCGCCGGAGCTGGCGGAGGTCGCGCTGGGGATCGCGTTGGCGGTGCCGGATGACGAGAGCCGGGGGAAGCCGGGAGCGCCGTTCGGACCGGGATTGCCGGGGGAGGGGACGGCGCTGGACCGGATTCTGTTGGCGCTGGGGCGTTCGCCGCACTGGCCTGCGTGATTTTTCCTACGGTGTCCCTATGACGCTTGGTGAACTGGTGGAGTCCATCCACGAATGCGATGAGGGCTCGACCATCTTCGTTGAGGACGTTCCCGTGCTGGCGCCGTCAACCCGGGCCGTGCTGGTGCCGGAAGAACGCGAGGACGAGACGCCCGAGGGGATGCGGTATCTGCTTGAGGTGTTCATCGCGTGGGAGGTGCTCGATGCCTGGTCCGGCCAGCGCGACGGGGCTGAGCCGGACAGCGCGCAGAAGTTCGAAGCGGTGATCTGGTACGCGGAGCACGATGCCTACCTGCCGGAGAACTGAGCGGCAGGTGGTTGTCCGTCGCGCTACGTAGTTGCCCTGTTCGGCCTATCGCAACTTCGCGAACCAGCTGCCTATAGTTCGCCCGCGGTTTCTGGCCGCGCGTCTGGGGGGCGCAGCCACGTTCTGGTCGTTGAGACCACGTGGTTCTTGAGGGGGAGCTGGTTTGAGGTTCGGCGCGCAGCGCTGCCTTGTGCAGCGCGTGATTCGTGCTGCCGTCATCACGACGGTGGCCGCGGTAGCACTGTCCACAGTGGCCATACCGGCCGTCGCCGCACCCGCGGCCGCGGTCCGGGAGGCCCACACTGAATCCGCGGCACGGGCCGCGGCGAAACAGCAGAATCAGCCGGTCACGGTGGCGTCCAAGACCACCGAGACCGGCCAGGTGGTGGCCAATCCGGATGGCAGTTTCACGCTCACCGAGCACGTCCAGCCGGTCCGGGTTCGCCGCGGCGACCAGTGGGCCCCGATCGACCTGACCCTGCGCAAACGCGCCGACGGCCTGGTCGAACCGGCCGCGTCACCGGTGGACCTGCGGTTGTCCGGCGGCGGCGCACAGAAGCTGGCGGTGCTGGGCCGGGACGGCCGGGAGGTCGGCCTCGGCTGGGAGGGTGCGCTGCCTGCCCCGGTGCTCGCGGGCGCGACCGCGACCTACGCCGAGGTCTATCCCGGCGCTGACCTGGTCGTACGGGCCACGCTCACCGGGTTCAGCCAGTTGCTGGTGGTCAAGAACGCCGAGGCGGCGAAGAACCCCAAGGTGCGCAAGGTCGTCTTCGACTCGCACACGAAGAACGTCACCCTCGGCCTGGTGCCGCCGCCGGCGGGCGGACGCGGCGCCCCGGCCGTCGGCAACGGCACTGACCTGCAGGCCGTCGACGGCGAGGGCAAGGTCGTGTTCACCGGCGAGGCGTCCCGGATGTGGGACTCCACCGGCCCCGGCAGCCATGCGGACCGGTTGAACGGTCCCGGCGACGGCGGCCGGGAGGCGGCCATGGGCGTGGAGTTGTCCGGGGCCAGGCTCGCCGTGCTGCCGGACGCCGCGTTCCTCACCGCCACCGACACCAGGTACCCGGTCTACATCGATCCGGACTACCAGTGGACCGGCCGGAAGAACCACCACGCGGTGGTGCAGAGCGAGTGGCCGACCGAACGCAACTACGACAAGACCGGCGGCGACCTCAACGACCTCAAGGCCGGATACGCGCAGGAACGCGGGGCCTGGATGACTTCCCGGTCATTCGCGGAGCTGGACATCGTCCGCGTGCACGGCACCATCATCCACTGGGCCGAACTCAAGACCACGGTCGTACACTCGGCCGCTTGCAACAACCAGCCGACCCAGGTGTGGGTGACCGGTGGCATCGACCCCGGCACGACCTGGAAGCACCAGCCCAACTGGAACCGGCGCCTGCAGGACATCACCCAGAGGAACAACGCGACGTACTGCCGCACTGACGGTCAGGCCAAGGTCGAGGCCGGTGACGTTGTGCGCCAAGGGGTTGCCGAGGGCTGGCGGAACGTGACCTTCGGGTTCCGCGCCGACAACGAGGGCAGCAAGGACCACTGGCGGCGCTTTGATCTCAACCCCCGCCTGGAGATCGGCTACAACACCCCGCCCAACCCGCCGACCGAGCTGAGCATGGAGGTCGGGCAGATCCCCTGTGTCCGCGGGCCTAACCGCCCGGTGGTGTTCACCAAGACCCCGCGGCTGCGCGCCCGGTTGTCCGATCCGGACTCCGGCGCGCTGCTGGACGCGGGTTTCCGGGTCCTGAAGGGCACCGCGGAGCAGCACACCTGGGACGGCAACGAGACCAAGGCCGACAAAATCCCCTCTGGGGAGTTCGCCGAGGTCAAGGTGCCCGAGGGCGTGATCACCGACGGACAGGTCTACACCTGGCATCTCTGGGCGGGCGATTACGAGGTGTCGGCGTGGTCGGAGCGGTGCGAGTTCACCGTCGACTTCGAGGACCCTGGGATGCCCGCGGTGTCCTCGACCGACTACCCGGCGGGCAAGGTCTCCGGCGGCGCCGGGCAGACCGGCCGGTTCGAGATCAAAGCCAATGGCACCACCGACGTCGAGCACTACCTGTACTCCTTCACCGACCAGGACAGCGACGACCCGAAGAACCGGGTCAACGCCAACGGAATCGGCGGGAACGCGGTGGTGCACTGGACGCCGACGCTGGAACGCCCGCAGACGATGTACGTGCGCTCGGTCGACCGGGCGAGCAGGCGCTCTCCGATCCACAAGTACCAGTTCATCGTCAAGCCGCACGAGGTCGCCACCGCCGGGTTGCAGGCCCACTGGCGACTGGACACCGATCTGAGCGACTCCTCCGGCAACAACCGTTCACTCGCACCGGAAGGCGCGCCCGCGCAACAGGCCGAGGGGTACCGCGGCAAGGCAAGCCAGTTCGACGGCGTGGACGACCGGATGCTGCACCGGGGACCGGTGCTGGACACCGCCAAGAGCTTCACCATCTCGGCCTGGGTCAAGCTGGATCGGGACAACGGCTGGTTCACCGTGGCCAGCCAGGAAAGCACCGACCCCAGCCACAAGGTCAGCTCGTTTTTCCTGCAGTATGCCGACGAACCGGACCGCTGGGCCTTCGCCATGCCCAACAAGAGCGATCCCTCCGGCGGCACCGCGCGAGCGCTGTCCACCGCACCACCGAAGCTGGGTGTGTGGACCCACCTGGTCGGCGTGCACGACGCCGCCGGTGGGAAACTCTCCTTGTACGTCAACGGTATCCGCCAGCAGGAGGCCGCGGTCACCGGCTGGTCCGGTGCGGGCGACCTGGTGATCGGCGCGGCCAGGTGGGACGGCGGGCTCGTCGACTACTTCCCCGGCACGGTGGACGACATCCGGGTCTACAACCGGGTGCTGGTGCCCACCGAGGCCGCTTTCCTGGCCAACCAGCCCATCTCCCGGGCGCACTACGTGCTCCAGGAAGGCAACGGCAGCACCACGCGGGACGCGGTGAGCGGCCGGGACGCGCGGTTCCACGGCGGGGTCAGCTGGTCGGCGGAGGAGTACACCGCGGTCCGGCTCAACGGTGAGCACGGGCCGAATGGCGGTCATGTGGTCGCGCCCAGGCCAGGTTTCCGGACCGATCAGTCCTTCACGGTCTCGGCCTGGGTCAGGGCGGAGTCCCTCGACAACCGGGCGCAGACCGTGCTCAGCATCGGTGACCCCAAGTACTCGCCATTCCTGTTGCAGTACCGGCCGGAGCAGGGCAAGTGGGGATTCCTGCTCTCCTGCTCGGACCGGGAACCCTGCGGGCGGACGGCGTTGTCCAGTGAGCCGGCCAAGGCCGGGGAGTGGGTGCACCTCACCGGTGTCTACGACGCGGTCGCGGGTGAGGCGCGGATCTACGTGGACGGCCTGTTCGCCGGCCGCGAGCAGAACGTCAACGGCTGGAACAACTCCGGCGACCTGCTGATCGGCCGGGCGCAGTGGGGCGAGCAGGCCACGGACTACTTCAAGGGCGCGGTGGACGAGGTGAAGGTCATCGCCGGTGTGCCCAGCGACGCCGAGATCCTGCAACTGAAGAACCGGTCCTGATCATGGTGAATCGGCCGCGAGGTCGAGCTGAGGAGGGGGCAGTCATGAGGGTCCGAACATTCTGGCGCGCCGTGGCGCTGGTCGCGGGGGTGAGCCTGGCCGCGACACCGGCCTCGGCCATCGCCGCACCGGCCGCCGCGGCGGTCACCAGACCCGCGCCACAGAAGGAGCGCTCGGTGCCGGGCAAGCCGGTACCGGCCCTGCCGGTGCCGGTCAGCGAGACCGACACCAAGGCGATCAGCGCACCGCCACAGGTTTCCTGGCCTGCCAAGGGCACGGCGGACGTCGAGTTGCCTGCCGGGCGGACAACGCCACTGGGTAACCCAGGACCGTCCACTGTGGACTATCGCAGGGCGGGAGACCTGCCGGTCGCGATTGGTGTCCTGCCCGCGCAGGCATCAGCCCGATCGGCGCCTGCTGATCCGGGCAAGGTCCGGGTGGAGGTCCTCGACCGAGCGGAGGCGGTCAAGGCCGGTGTTCCCGGTGTGCTGCTGAAGGTCACCGACGCCGGCGGCACCGCGGGCCGCGACCTGTCGGTCCGGCTCGACTACCGCGGGTTCGCCGAGGCATACGGCGGCAACTACGGTTCGCGGCTGCGCCTGGTGCAGTACCCGGAGTGCGTGCTGAGCACGCCGGCGCGGGCTGAGTGCCGGACCGGGACCCCGCTGCGCGGCGACAACCACGCCAAGGACCGGCTGCTGAGCGGCGCGGTCACCCTGGCCGCGCCCTCCTCACCTGGCCGGGCCGCCGTCGGCACGAACGCCGTGCTGGCCGCCGAACCCGGTGCGGGCAGCAACGGAGGTTCCTACCAGGCAACGGATCTGGCGGCCTCGGCGAGCTGGCAGGCCGGTGGCTCCAGTGGCGACTTCAGCTACTCGATCCCGGTCAAGGTGCCGCCGTCGCTGGGCGGGCCCGCGCCGAGCGTCGGGCTGTCCTACTCCTCCGGCTCCGCGGACGGCCGGACCAGCGCCACCAACAACCAGGCGTCCACGGTCGGCGACGGCTGGGACCTCAGCGCGGGTGGCTACGTCGAGCGCAAGTACCGGTCCTGCCCGGAGGACAAGGACAAGAACGGCGTCAAGGGCAACCAGGGCGACCGCCGGACCGGCGACCAGTGCTACGACACGGACAACGCGACCCTGATGCTCGGCGGCACCTCCGCCGAACTGGTCTGGGACGCGCCCAACAAGCGCTGGCGCTCGAAGAAGGACGACGGCTCCTACATCGAGCTGCTCAAGGGCGCCGACAACGGTGACAACGACGGTGAGCACTGGAAGGTCACCTCGACCGACGGCACCCAGTACTTCCTGGGGCGCAACAAGCTTCCCGGCTGGGACGGCGCCAAGAGGCACCCCACGACCAACTCGGCGTGGACGGTGCCGGTCTTCGGCAACCACCCCGGTGAGCCCTGTTACAAGCCCGAGTACGCCGCCGCCTGGTGCCAGCAGGCGTGGCGGTGGAACCTCGACCAGGTCATCGACCCCAAGGGCAACATCACCGTCTACTACTACAACTACGAGGAGAACCACTACGGCCGCAACGCCACGCCCGAGGCAGGCACGTTCTACGTGCGCGCCGGGCACATCGACCGCATCGAGTACGGCCTGCGCGAGGACAACGCCTACGCGGCGGCGCCGTCGAAGGTGCGGTTCGAGACGGCCGAGCGCTGCCTGCCCTCCGGCGCGATCACCTGCGAGCCGGGACAGCTGAACAAGGACACCGCCAAGTCCTGGCCGGACGTGCCGTTCGACCAGATCTGCGCGCCGAACACCAGGTGTGAGAGCCAGCTCTCCCCGGTCTTCTTCACCCGCAAGCGGCTGACCAAGGTGGTCACCGAGGTGCTGCGGGAGGTGCCGAACGCCCAGCCGCGGCACTTCGAGGTCGACTCCTGGAGCCTGCGGCACATCTTCCCCGAGCCCGGTGATGGTCTCTCGCCGTCACTCTGGCTGGCCGGCGCCACCCGCTCCGGCCATGTCGGCGGCACCGCGTCCCTGCCGGAGATCACCTTCGGCGGGACCTCGATGCCGAACCGGGTGGGCACCATCGACCGGCTCACCTCGGTCACCCGGTACCGGCTCACCGGCATCCGCGTTGAGGGCGGTGGGAACACCACGGTCACGTACTCCAAGCCCGAGTGCGGGAAGGGCGATCCACTGCCCGCACCCGAGGCGAACACCCTGCGCTGCTACCCGACCTGGTGGAGCCCGGAGGGCGCCCCGGAACCGCTGCTGGACTGGTTCCACAAGTACGTGGTCACCGATGTGCTTGAGGGCGACTACATCGGCGGCTCCAGCGTGCTGAAGACCGAGTACCAGTACCCGGCCAAGGGCGGCGCCTGGCACTTCGACGACAACGACTTCGGCAAGCCGGAGCACCGGACCTACTCAGCCTGGCGCGGTTTCCAGAACGTTCGCGTGATCAAGGGGGACACCGGCACGGTCCAGTCGATGACCGACACCGTCTACCTGCGCGGGATGGACGAGGATCGCCTGCCAGGCGGCCGGAAGCGCGATGTCTGGGTCACTCCTGGCAAGGGCACAGCGGTTGAGGATCATGAGGCGCTGCAGGGGTTTGTGCTGGAGTCGTTGGAGCACAACGGTGGCAAGGTCGTCTCGGCCTCGGTCAACCGGCCCTGGCTGAAGGGGCCCACCGCGACCAGCGGCGACGACCGGTCCTATCTGGTGCAGACCGCGGAGGTGCGCGGCCGTGCCCTGATCGCCGGGGACAAGTGGCGGGAAACCCTGGTCAGCAAAACCTTCGACGAGGAGTTCGGCACCCCGCTGACCGTCGACGACGCGGGTGACCTCGCCGTCACGGGTGATGAGAAGTGCACGCAGAACACCTACCTGCGCAACCGGGACCGCTGGCTGTTGACCTACTCCGCGCGGGTGCTGACCGTCGCGGTGCCCTGTGCGGCGGCGCCGGGCAAGGACAGCGACCGGATCAGCGATGTCCGTTCCGCCTACGACCACCAGGAGGCGGGGAAGGCGCCGACCGGTCGTGGCGAGGTGACGAAGGTCGAGCGCTGGAACGGCACCGGCTACCAGCCGGTGAGCGAGAGCAGGTTCGACCCGTACGGCCGGACCATCGAGACCACCGATGTGGACAAGAAGAAGAGTTCCACCGCCTACAGCCCGGCAGCGGGTCTGCCGGTCCGGACGATCACCACGACCAACCAGGTGCAGCACACCTCGGTCAAGACCCTGGAACCGGCCTGGGCGATCCCGGTCGCCGAGACCGGGCCCAACGGGGAACGTGCCGATCTGGCCTACGACCCGCTTGGCCGGATGTCGAAGGTGTGGCCGCCGCACAAGCCGAAGGTCAACGAGGCGACCCCGGCGAGCACCGAGTACAGCTACGAGTACCGGCCGGGCAAGCCGACCGCGGTGACCACGAAGTCGTTGCAGGAGAAGGGCGGCCACACGATCTCGGTCACCCTCTACGACGGCATGCTGCGGCCACGGCAGACCCAGGCGCCCAGCGTCAGCGGCGGCCGGGTGCTCTCCGACACCTGGTATGACTCCCGCGGCCTGGCCTGGAAGACCAACGGCGCCTACTACAACCAGGATTCGGGTCCGACCACCGAACTGCTCGGAGTGCTGGACACCGACGTGCCGAACCAGAGCGTCACCCACTACGACGGGATGGCCCGGTCGCTGGAGGTGATCCAGCTCAAGGGCACCCGGCAGGACCAGGTGGAGCAGCGGCGCACCAGCAGCCGCTATGAGGGCGACCGCACGCACGTGCTGCCGCCGACCGGCGACACGGTCACCTCGGTGATCAGCAACGCCCAGGGGCAGGTCGTCGAGCGCCGCCAGTACCACGGCCAGATTCCGGACGGGCCCTTCGACGCCACGACCTACAGCTACACCAAGGCCGGTCAGCTGGAGACGGTCAAGGACCCGATGGGCAACACCTGGCGCTACGAGTACGACGCGCTGGGCCGCAAGTTCAAGGACCACGACCCGGACAAGGGCACGACCACCTACGCCTTCAACGACACCGACCAGCTGACCTCGACCACCGACTCCCGTGGCCGGACGGTGGCCTACTCCTACGACGTGCTCGGTCGTAAAGACGGCATGTACGAGGGGTCGGTCGGCGGGAAGAAGCTGGCCGAGTGGACCTTCGACACCCTGAAGAAGGGCCTGCCGACCGCGTCCACCCGGTTCGTCGACGGTCAGGCGTACACGTCCAAGGTGGACTGGTACGACGGCGCGAACCGGCCGACCAAGACCTCGGTGGTCATTCCCGCACGGGAGGGTGGCCTCGCCGCCACCTACACCTTCAGCGCGAAGTACTCGGCCAACACCGGTCTGCTGGAACAAAGTTCGATGCCCGCGGCGGGTGGCCTGCCCGCGGAGACCATCGCGCACGACTACAACGCACTCGGCATGCCGATCAAGACATTCGGCATCCAGACCTACGCCGATGAGCACAAGTACTCGCCCTACGGCGAGACCATGGGGCTCACCTACGGCTCCGGCGGCAGCAAGGTCTGGACCGACAACTTCTACGAGGAAGGCAGCCGCCGTGCCGAGCGCACGGTCATCACCAGCGGTTCGGCCGAGACCGCGAGGGTGGCGGACCGGAACTACAGCTACGACCGGGCAGGCAACATCAACCGCATCGCGGACACGCCCGAGGGCGGTCCGCAGGACGTGCAGTGTTTCCGGTACGACTACCTGCGCCGGATGACCACCGCGTTCACCCCGTCCACCGGCGACTGCCAGATGCCGCTGGAGCAGAAGAACATCGGCGGCGCGGCGCCGTACTGGTACGACTTCACCTTCGACAAGATCGGCAACCGCAAGACCGAGGTGAAGCACGCCCCGCAGGGCAACACCACCCGCACGTACCACTACCCGGCGCCAGGTCCGGGCGCGAGTCAGCCGCACACCGTCCGCTCCGTGGAGCAGGAAGGGCCAGGCGGGACGCGGAAGGACGAGTTCGGCTACGACGCCACCGGCAACACCACCAGCCGCAAGGTCACGGGTTCCACCCAGACCCTGGACTGGGACGCCGAGGGCAAGCTGAGCACGGTCACCGAGGCCGACGGCAAGAAGTCGCAGTACGTCTACGACGCCGGCGGTGGCAGGCTGCTGCGGAAGGAGAACGGCCGCACCACGCTGTACCTGCCGGGCATGGAGCTGACCATGCCGGACGGCGGTCAGCCAACCGCCAAGCGGTACTACGCCCACGGCGGCGCGACGGTGGCGGTCCGCGGTTCGGTCTCCGGGCTGAACATGACCTTCGGCGACCACCAGGGCTCACCGACCACCTCCATCAACGCCGCCTCCGGCGCGGTGGACCGCCGCTACCAGGACCCGTTCGGCCAGACCCGCGCACCACTGGCGGACTCCTGGCCGGACGACAAGGGTTTCGTCGGCGGCGTCAACGACAGCAGCGGCCTGACCCACATCGGCGCCCGCCAGTACGACGGCACAACCGGCCGGTTCATCTCAGCCGACCCGATCATGGACCTGGCCGACCCCCAGCAGATCAACGGCTACTCCTATTCCAACGGCAACCCGATCACGTTTTCGGACTCGACCGGGTTGGCCATGGACTGTCGGCCGACCTGCATTTACGAGGGCGAGAACTTCAACCGGGTGACCCCGCCTGGTTGGAGCCGGGAGCAGCGGGTGCGGGACGAGAACGCACGTATCGCCCGGGTGAAGGCCAAGACGGACGAGAAGAATGCCAAGAATGCTCGACAGGCGAAGGCTCGACAGCAGGCTGGTGTCAGCCAGGAGGAGTACGAAGAGGCCAAGCGCCTCGCTGCCAAGCGTGTTATCGACATCGTCCTGGACGCGGCCGGCGAGATCCTGAAGGACATCACCGGCCTCAACGACATGGAGGACTGTTTCGTCAAGGGCGACTTCTGGGGCTGTGCGTCCCTGGCGTCAAACCTGATTCCGGCGGCGAAACTGTTCACCGGTCTGGCGAAGCTCTATGACGGGATCAGACGGGCGATCAGTGCGGTCAGCACCTATTTCGAGAAGATCGGTCCGGCGAAGGCGTTGCTGGCGAAGGTCGACAAGGTCGCTGATGATCTGAAGACCGATGGTGGGTCGTGTCCGACCCGGAGTTTTGTGCCGGGGACGCGGGTGTTGCTGGCCGATGGGTCGAGCAAGCCGATTGAAGAGATACGGATAGGCGATCGGGTGCAGGCGGCTGATCCGGAGACGGGTGAGTCGGGGGCTCGGGCGGTTGTCGGCACGGTTACGAATGAGAGTGTCAAGCGGCTGGTGACGGTCACTGTGGACACTGATGGTGATCGTGGCGAGGCGACCGGGTCGGTGGTGGCCACGGATAATCATCCGTTCTGGGTGGACAACCAGGGGCGCTGGGTGTATGCGGGTGAGCTGGCACCGGGGGATGAGGTGCTGGATTCCGCTGGTGCGAGGGTCACGGTGGTGGCCGCGAGTCAGCGGGTGGCGCGGCAGCGGGTGCACAACCTGTCCGTCGATGTCAGTCGCACGTACTATGCTCTTGCTGGCGGCACTCCGGTATTGGTTCACAATTGTGGGCCGGAGCTCGGTGACGGAGCGCCGCAGCCAGGAAATGTCGCCGTTGTCGGGCGACTTGATGACACTGCCGCGGCGCGGGGTTGGGAAGGACATGACGTCTTGAACATCCCGAACTGGACGATTGGCAAGAATGATGCGTGGGTCAAAGCTGTGGTCAAGAACAAGCAGGATGTCTATGTTGCTTCGCCGCTCACGCATAGGAACCTGTGGGATGCAGGCAACAACAGGCAGACAGTTTTGGCTCGAGAACTCAAGATGCTGACAGATTCTGGGTACAAGTGGGATGGGAACTACATGCGGCCCCCGGGGAGTTGACTATTGTGAGTTTCCGTGAGCGTTCATTTACGATCCTTGAGTCGGTCAAGAGTTCGAATTACAGTGTCGAGGAACTGTCCTCTGTGCGGGACGGCCAGATTCGTGACCTCTTGCTTGACGTGGCAGGCGAGATGTCATTCGAGCAAGTGAAGCAGTTGATGCCGCGTGACGTCGATCGCGTGCTCGGCACGTTCGCTGAGCGAGCCGCCTCTATTGCGGTACGTCACCAGGATGCACGCGAGTTGCGCGCTGGCCTCTTGGCTGCGGCCATTGCTCTGTCGGTTACCGGTGACTTTCGAGAAGAGTTGCCGGTGCTTGCGTTGCTTTATCGCGCTGCTGAGATGATCGGTAATGATCCTGATCTTGAATTCTCCGAGATCTGTGAAAAATGGAGTGGTCTGACGCGTGAATTCGTCGATTTTCCGCGGCGAATACCTGAAGACAAGACGATCCAGGCGATGGGTTACAAGGAAGGCGACGATAAGAGCGGGTTCAGATTTCTGCGAACTTGGTGAAATCTGCTTGACTGAGTCGTAAGTATCGCCGAATTACCTGAGTAGACCTGGGTACCTGTGTGGCGTGCCTGACTGATCGCCGCTTCCTCGCGCTTGCCCGGTGCTCTAGCCGCCTATGTTGGCTGGAGCACCGGGCAAGGTCGTCCGTGAAGAGTCCAGTCCGCAAACTCCCGAGATTTTCGAGCCGCGCTCGGAATCCATCACACCGTGGACAGCGGTGGCGCGCTGGTCACTGCGGCAGGTCAGGTCTCATTCCGCAGCGGCGGCGCGATCTCTTCGTTCGACAACATGACCGGCCACTACACGCCGCCATGCGCGAGATGTGCTGAGCAGATATACATCCTTGATCTACTGTGACGAGCCAACCTGAATCAACGGCTATAGCCGCTGTTCGGGCAGCACTAACTGCAGTCGAGGCCGAACTGGACCGGTGGCAATTGGGCAGGGGAAGCCTGGGCAACGAGTCCCAGCTCGCAGGATTTCGGCGGACGCTGCGCGAAATGTTGGCGCAGTTGGAGGCTGGTCGGCTATCGGCCACCACGGATCGGTATGCCAGGATGGGCCGGGTGGTGACGGACTCCTGGCCGTTCGGCACGGAGCTTGGTGAATTGGTGCTGGCTGCCGAGTGAGCCTATCGCGACGCGGAAGCTCGAACGCCGATGAGTGGGAGGTAGGATACTCCGGTCGTTCAAGTGGAGTCGGAGAGGGCTCCAATATTGACCTGAAAAAAAGGGGGGCAGACTTTCGAGGGGCAGGCGGGAAACTGTGCCGAAGTTCGTGCGTGCAGTTTGGTTCTGCGGAATAATCCAGGTTCAACACTGAAGGACGTCGAGTTCGCTGTGGTGCGATCCAGGTCTGGTCAGGTTGTTCCATCGTGCTTGTCGTGTTTTGCTACGCTTGTGTTGCGCGGGGCGCGGGACGTAGGAGGAAGCTAGCATGGGAGGTCGATTTCCTGCTGAAGTCCAGAGCCTGTTGGTTTGCGCTGGCTGGTATCAGGGAAGAGCGGTTGATGTCGAACCTAGTCTGATGGCATGGCGTTCTCTGGGACTTGATGCAGATTCGGGTCCAACTGGTTTTGTGAGCGAGTTCGACGGCCTTAGCTTCCAGCATCCCCCCACTGTGGAGGCGGAAGGAATTCAGTACCCTGACCATACATGCTTCGATGCTGTGCGGGCGGTTCGCGGAATCTCGCCGAGGATGCACCAAGAGTATTCTGGTCTTGCTGGAGTTAGTGTTTACCCAGTGGGTGAGAATAGGTCGCACATGACCTTGATGATAGGTGCCAGTGGTGTGCTATTTTTTGGAGTCGACAACTACCTGTTTTCCTATTCTGGTGATATTGAAGCGTCTTTGGTAGATATATTTACGAGTGTTCCGCCTGTGCTGATCGGCGAGTGGTCGCTCTAGGGGATCCTGGTTTCTGCGTTGGTCGCTGCTTTCCTGCGCCTTGCTCGGTGCTCCAGCCGTCTGTGTCAGCTGGAGCACCGAGCAAGATCGTTGCTGTTCTCGTCAGCCACGTGCGTGTCCCTCTGGCGCGCTCGCCCGTTTTTGAGAAGGTCGGTCCGGCGAAGGCGTTACTGGCCAAGGTCGAGACGGTCGCCGATGATCTGAAGATCGATGGTGGTTCGTGTCCGACTCGGAGTTTTGTGCCGGGTACTCGGGTGTTGCTGGCTGATGGGTCGAGTAAGCCGATTGAAGAGATACGGATAGGCGATCGTGTGCAGGCGGCTGATCCGGAGACGGGTGAGTCGGGGACTCGGGCGGTTGTCGGCACGGTGACCACTGAGAGTGTCAAGCGGCTGGTGACGGTCACTGTGGACACTGATGGTGATCGTGGCGAGGCGACCGGGTCGGTGGTGGCCACGGATAATCATCCGTTCTGGGTGGACAACCAGGGGCGCTGGGTGCATGCCGGTGAGCTGAAGTTTGGCGATCAGGTGCTGGATGCATCTGGTGCGCGCGCTGCGGTGATGTCGACCACGGAGCGACTGGCGATTCAGCGGGTTCACAACCTGACTGTCGACGGTATCCACACCTACTACGTGGTTGCCGGTAAAGCGCCACTGCTTGCGCATAACTGTGATGGCGAAGTGGTTCGCCATGGTCCTATGAATGAAGGACCACTTGACGCTCAAACGGCCGATTCATTCCGGAGTAGTAGCTACGATGCGGTGGTTTCGACGGAGGCCACCACTGTCTATCGAGTCTATGGGGGAGAGAGTGAGGAACTAGGTGGATACTGGACTAGGGCCAAGCCGGAGGGTCTGCTTCAGGCAGTCATGGAGAGTGCGCTGAAAAGGACATGGGGGAATCAGGCGGCACATTGGGTGTCGGCCGAGATTTCGGCTGGAACGAAGTTCTTTGAAGGTGTTGCGGCTGCTCAGGGCGCACTTCATGGAGGTGGGAGTCAGGTATTCATTCCAACGATTGTCCAGCAAAGCTGGATTACCGGAAGAGGAAAGTTCTGATATCCTGTGAATTTTATGGAGGATTGGGAAGAAATTCGCGGATTCGAGTCGCCTGGTGAGTATGAGCGGTTTCTGCGGTGGATTTCTGAAGTTGAGCAGGAGGGTTCGCTTCGCGAGATCCCTGTAGGGGTTAGATTCAGTAATCAGTCCGTT
The DNA here is from genome assembly GCF_052078295.1 of Crossiella sp. CA198. NCBI lineage: Bacteria > Bacillati > Actinomycetota > Actinomycetes > Pseudonocardiales > Pseudonocardiaceae > Crossiella > Crossiella sp. CA198. The sequence goes on along the minus strand of NZ_JBQJIM010000024.1, from coordinate 11,413 downwards.
TTCGAGGAGCATTGGTATCGCGCAGCTTCTGGGCAGGTGTGGAGACTGGTCAGTCCAGACTTTCCGTTCACTGGCGTATTTCTGAAGGTAGACTAGTCGATGGACTGAGGATGGATCGTCGAAGGATGCGGTGGACAACGCTTGTACTGGCCCACCGCATCCTTCGGCTCGAGGCTGTTGCGGTTGATGCGAGTGCGAATTTATGGCTGAGTGTGGGCCGCGCGACGAGGGGTTGTTGTCGCCCGGCCCACACTTTCAGAGCGTCTTCTCCAGGCGGGTGGCCAGGAGTTTGATGAAGCGGGATGGGTCGGGCAGGTCGCCGCCTTCGGCGAGCAGGGCCATGCTGTAGAGGAGTTCCGCGGTCTCCGGCAGGGACTCGTCTTCCGGCCGTTCCGAATGCGCTGTCCGGAGTCCGGTCACCAGGCCGTGGTCCGGGTTCAGTTCCAGGATGCGCTTGATGGGCGGCAGGGGCTGGCCCATGGCCCGGTACATCTTTTCCAGGTTTGGCGTCAGGTCGTAGGTGTCGCCGACGATGCAGGCTGGGCTGGTGGTGAGGCGGGTGCTGAGGCGGACTTCCTTGACGGTGGCTTCCAGGGTGGTGGTGAGCCAGGTCAGGAGGGGTTCGAAGTCCTTTTGCTGGATTTCGCGGGCCGCTTCGGTGGCCTTCTTCTCCTCGTCGGTATCGAGGTCTACCTGGCCCTTGGCGATGGACTGGAACTGCTTCTCGTCGAAGTCGGGGACTCCGTCCACCCACATCTCGTCGATGGGGTCGGTGAGGATCAGGACCTCGTAGCCCTTGGCGGCCAGGGCCTCCATGTGCGGGGAGTTCTCGATGGCCTGGCGGGATTCGCCGGTGAGGTAGTAGATGTGCTGCTGGCCGTCCTTCATGCGCTCGACGTACTCGCGCAGGGTGGTCTGCTTCTCCGTGTCGTGGGTGGAGTCGAAGGAGCAGATTTCCAGGATGGCGTTGCGGTTGTCCGGGTCGGAGAGCAGGCCTTCCTTGACCGCCTTGCCGAATTCGGTCCAGAAGGTGGTGTAGGACTCCGGCTTGTCGGCCTGGAGAGACTTGACTGTGGACAGGATCTTCTTGACCAGGCGCTTGCGGATCAGCTGGATCTGGCGGTCCTGCTGGAGGATTTCGCGGGAGACGTTGAGCGAGAGGTCGGCGGCGTCCACCACGCCCTTGATGAAGCGCAGGTATTCGGGGACCAGTTCCTCGCAGTCGTCCATGATGAAGACGCGCTTGACGTAGAGCTGCACGCCGCGCTTGCGCTCGCGCATGAACAAATCCATCGGCGCGCGGGACGGGATGAACAGCAGGGCCTGGTACTCGAAGGTGCCCTCGGCGTTCAGCCGCACCGTCTCCAGCGGGCCGGACCAGTCGTGGCTGACGTGCTTGTAGAACTCGGCGTACTCCTCCTCGGTGACCTCGCTCTGGCTCCTGGCCCAGAGCGCCTTCATCGAGTTGACCGTTTCCAGCTCCGGCTCGGCCGGGGCCGCCGCCTCGCCCTCGGCGTCCGCCGCGGGCTCGGGAGTGGTCAGCGGGGCCATCCGGATCGGCCAGGTGAGGAAGTCGGAGTAGCGCTTGACGATCTCGCGGATCTTGGTGGGGCTGGTGTAGTCGAAGAGGTTGTCCTCGGCGTCCTCGGGCTTGAGGTGCAGGGTGACCGAGGTGCCCTGGGGCGCGTCTTCGGCGGCGCCGATGGTGTAGGTGCCCTCGCCCGCTGACTCCCAGCGCACGCCCTCGGGCTCGCCTGCCTTCCTGGTGACCAGGGTGACCTGGTCGGCGACCATGAAGCTGGCGTAGAAGCCGACGCCGAACTGGCCGATCAGGTCCTGGGAGGCGGCCGCGTCCTGGGAGTCCTTGAGCTTGCGCAGGAACTCCGCGGTGCCGGACTTGGCGATGGTGCCGATGAGGGAGACGACCTCCTCCCGGCTCATGCCGATCCCGTTGTCCCGCACGGTCAGCGTGCGCGCCGCCGGGTCGGTCTCGATCTTGATGTGCAGATCGCCGGTGTCGGCGTCCAGGTCCTTGTCGCGATAGGTCGCCAGCCGCAGCTTGTCCAGTGCGTCTGAGGCGTTGGACACCAGTTCGCGCAGGAAGGTGTCCTTGTTCGAGTAGATCGAATGAATCATCAGCTGCAGGAGCTGACGAGCCTCGGACTGGAACTCGAGCGTTTCGGTCGGGGTGGTCACGTGCTTCCTTCCGAGAATTCACTACCGGTTGCCGCGACCGTGAATTCTAGAGGCTGCCGTGACCTGGGGTGGACGGGTTGCCAGGGAAGGCGGCCGCGACGGCCGGCCGGCCGCCGCGGCGCCGGGGATCAGGCGGTGCGGGACAGCTCGCGGTTGCGGCGCAGGCGGGTGCGCCTGGGCCGCTGGCGGAGCTGGGCTGGGGCCGCGGCGACCAGGTCGCGGTAGATCGACTCGAATCGGCCGAGGGTGTTCGCGATGGCGTGCTTGGCGATCATGGTCTGGCTGGCCCGGCCCATGCTGGCCAGCATTTCCGGGTTGCTCAGGGTCTGGGTCAGCCGGGCGGCCAGCACGTGCGTGTTGCCGGGCGGGAACAGCCAGCCGTTGTGCCCGGGGGTGACCAGGTGCGGCAGCGCCATCGCGTCCGCGGCGATCACCGGCTTGCCCGCGGCCATCGCCTCCATGGTGACCAGGCTCTGCAACTCGGCGATGCCGGGCATGCAGAACAGGTCGCAGCGGGCGTAGGCGGCGAGCAGTTCGGCGTCGCTGAGGTGGCCGTGGAAGGTGACCCGGTCCCGCACGCCGAGGCGGTCGGCCAGCTCCTCCAGGCCGGTGCGGCAGCTGCCGTCGCCGACGATCTCGGCACGCACGTCGAGTTCCTCGGGCAGCTTGGCCAGCGCCTGGAGCAGTTCGTTGACCCGCTTCTCCTCATCCAGTCTGCCGACGAAGAGGACCGTGCGGCCAGGGGCCTTGGCGGACGCGGTGGCGGTGCGGTACTTCTCGATGTCGATGCCGCAGGAGATGGCCTGCGCCTCCCGGCCGAGTTTGTTGGCCTGCAACAGCTCCACCGCGCGCGGGGTGGGCGCGGTGACCACCTGGGCGCGGCCGAACACCGACACCAGGTCCCGCCAGGCCAGCCGGGCACTGGTCGAGCGCAGCCAGCCGGGCATCTTGACCAGCGCGAACAGGTTCTCCGGCATGAAATGGTTGGTGGCAACCAGCGGGATGCCCAGCGCGGGCGCGGCCTTGGCCAGCGCGCGGCCGACCACGAAGTGCGCCTGCACGTGCACCACGTCCGGCTGCAACTCGCGCAGCAGCTCGGTGGCGGTCCGGTTCGCCTGCCAGGGCACCGAGAAGCGGAACTTCTGGTAGAAGGGCCAGCGGTAGGAACGCACCTGGTGCACGGTGATCCCGTCCAGCGCGTGCGACCCGGCGAGCAGCTGCACCGAGGGGTCCGGGGCCGGGCAGAGCACGTGCACGTCGTGGCCCGCGGCGGCCAGTCCACTGGCCAGGCGGTGGGCGAAGTTGGCCGCGCCGTTGACATCCGGCGGGAAGGTGTCCGCGCCGATGACGATGCGGAGTGCGCGCTGACTGGTCATGGTGCCGTCCTGTTCTGGGCTGACCAGGCAGGCTTGCACTGGTCCATGGCGGGGAGGTGAAGATCCTGCGGCCGCTGGAAGGCGAGCAGGGTGACGCCGGCCAACGCGAGTGGCGGGATGCCCTCGCCTGCCTGGAACTGGTGCGCGGTCAGCCGGACCAGCACCGAGACCACCCCGTAGGCCACTCCGCCGCCGGCGCCGAGGGCGAGGCAGCGCAGGTTGCCGCGGCTGAGCGAGCCGAGGATGGTCAGCGCGGTCACCGCGAGCGCGCCGAGCAGCAGCACGTCGGTGAGCGCGCCGGGCGGTGGCGAGCCGGGGGCGCTGCCCGCGGCGAAGGCGACGAAGCCGCCCATGCCGAGGGTGGCGGTGAGCACCGGCGCGAGCAATGTGCCGGTGAGGCGCCGTCCGGTCTGCCGCGCGTCCAGCACCGCGGCCAATACCAGGGCCAGCACCCCGACCGGCTGGACCACGATCAGCGGTCCGATGGCCACCGCGATCGCGTGCAGCACGGTCCCGGCGCCCAGCAGGGCCAGGCCGGACAGCCAGCGCGGATCCCGGACCAGCCGCCACAGCGTGGCCAGTCGAAGCTTCGCGCCGTCGCCGGTGGCGTGCACGGCGGCGTGCTGGACGCGGGCGGCCCCGGCGTAACAGCAGGCGCCGACCACCGCGAGCAGCACGGCCAGTCCGGTCAGATCGATCACTCCGCCAACACTGGTCGGCGGCGCGTGCCCGACCATCCGGGAAAGCCCCCGGGACAACCCTTACATGTCCCCTATACAAGTCAGGGACCTGCGGAAATCGCTCAGGATTGGGGGGTTACCACCCTTGTCGCGAGGACCGGGACCGAGCTGGGTTTCAGGAACGCGCGGGTGACCTCGCGGACCCGGGCGCCGGGTGCGAGCCGGAGGTCCCAGCGCCGGTAGACCGCGGCCACGGTGAGCGCCATCTCGGTCCAGGCGAAGTTGTCGCCGACGCAGTGGTGCGCGCCGCCGCCGAAGGGGAAGAACCGGGTGCGGCGCCACAGCTTGGCCTCCGGGTGCAGCCAGCGGTCCGGGTCGAAGCGCAGTGGATCGGGGTAGAGCGCCGGATCCCGGTGCAGGGTGGGCGGCACCACCAGCACCTCGGTGCCCGCCGGCAGGTCGGCGCCACCCAGCCGGACCGGTTCGACGCTGGTGCGCATGAGCAGCCAGACCGGGGTGTGCAGGCGCAGCGTCTCGGTGATCACTCTGTCCACATAGGACAGCTCGGGCAGGTCCCACGGCCCGGCCGGCCGGTCGCCGAGCACGGTGGTCAGCTCGGCGCGCACCCGGTCCGCGAGCACGGGATGCGCGGCGAGTTCGTAGCCGAGCCAGGACAACGCGGTCGCGGTGGTCTCGGTGCCCGCCATCAGCAGGTTCAGCACCTGCGCGCGGATCTCCTCATCGGGCACGGGCTCGCCGGTGACCAGCATGGACAGCAGATCGCCGTGGTCGACGCCGGAGGCCCGGTAGTCGTCGATGGCCTGGTCCACGATGGCGGTCAGCCGGAGCAGGGCCTCGTCGAAGCGGCGGTTGGCCGGGGTGGGCAGGTGTTCCAGGAACTCCGGCAGCAGGGCCCGGCTGGTGACCCCGTTGAGCACCGGGGCCAGCGAGCGGTGGATCTCGGCCACCGCGGCCTGGCTGAAATCGGTGTGGAACAACGACTTCGCGGTGACGTTGAGGGTCAGCTCGGCCAGCTGCTCGTCCAGCCGGAACCGGGTGCCCTCGGGCCAGGCGGCGGTGATCCGCTCGATCTCGGCCCGCATGATGGCGGCGTAGCCGGTGATCCGGGCGCGGTGGAAGGCAGGCTGCACGATCCGCCGCTGTTCCTGGTGCTCCGGGTTGTCCGCGGTGGCCAGGCCGTTGCCGAGCAGCTGCCTGGCCTTGCGGAAGACCTTGCCGCGGTGGAACTTCGCCGCGTCGGTCACCAGCACCTGCCGGATCAGCTCCGGCGCGTTGACCAGGTAGACCGGGCGGGCGCCCAGGTGGAAGGCCACCAGATCGCCCTGCCGCCGCAGGTTCTGCAGGAACTGCAACGGATCCCGGCTCATCGCCGGGAGATGGCCCAGCACCGGGAGCCGGCCCGGTGCGATCGGGACGGACGGCAGGACGGCGCTCATGGTGGCCTCCACTGACGTGCCTAGGGTTTGCGGGCCACCGCCGCGAGCAGTGAAGCGTGCGCGGGCAGGTCGGTGACCAGCCGCAGCGGGGTGTTCGGGCGCCACTGCGAGGTGAAGACCAGGCCAGGGTCGACCAGGTCCAGCCCGGCGAACAGGCTCGCGATCCAGTCCCGGGAACGGGCCGCCCCGGCGGCGGTGGTGGACCGGGACAACTCGACCAGTTGACGGACCTCCGCCGAGCCCTCGGCGCCGTCGTCGGTGATGTGCGAGAGGACCAGGTAGCTGCCGGCGGGGACCGCGTCCAGGTACTGGCGCACCAGGGCGGCGGCCTCATCGGCGTCGAGCACGTAGTGCAGCGAGGAAGCCATGATCACGGCCACCGGCTCGGTGAGGTCGAGCAGGCCGAGGGTGACCGGGCTGGCCAGCACCTCCTCGGCGGCGCGCATGTCCGCGCCGAGGATGTCCGCGCCCGGCACGGTGGCCAGGATCAGCTCGCTGTGCGCGACCGCGACCTGTTCCTGCTCCACGTAGACCACCCGGGACTCCGGATCGATCTCCACGGCCATCTCGTGCACGCTCTTGGAGGTCGGCATGCCCGAGCCGAGGTCGAGGAACTGGTTGATCCCGGCCTCGGCGCAGTACCGGACCGCGCGGCCGAGGAAGGTGCGGTTGTACCGGGCGAGGTCCCGGACCCAGGGCATCCGCGCCACGGCCGCGTGGGCCATCTCGCGATCCGCCTGGAAGTTCCACGCCCCGCCGAGCAGATAGTCGTAGACCCGGGCCGGGCTGGCGCGGTCCACGTCGATGTCAGGTGGTACCCAGCTGGTCTGGGTGCTCACGGCACGCACATCCCATCGTGTGGTGACAGTGCGGCCCGGCCGGATGCGGGGCCGAAGCAGTCACTGTGCTGGCACAGGAAGGGAAGACGGTAGGGGTATCGCCCGGAAAGCAGCCGGAGGTTAACCGGATCGGGTCATTTGGTAGCGGCTTGTTACGCAGAGGGTTGTAGTATGCACGCTCTGTTGACCGTCCCCTTCGGGAAGAGGAAACACCGTGCGACCCCTCCGGGTTCTATGCACCGCACTGTTTACCGCTCTCACCCTGCTGACCAGCACGTTGACCGCCGTTGCCGCGGACGCCCAGGTGCGTTGCGCCGAGGTCGAGGTCCCGGTCTCCTTCGGACTGGGCCTGCTGCGCGAGACCGTGCACGGCACCCACTGCGCGCCCGTCGGCGCGACCCCAGGCTCGGTGCAGTTGCTGGTGCACGGCGGCACCTACAACCGGCACTACTGGAACCTGCCGTATGCCCAGGGCCGCTACTCCTACCAGCGGGACATGGCCCGCACCGGGCATGCCACCTTCGCCATCGACGCGCTCGGCAGTGGGGACAGCTCAAAACCGTTGAGCGCCTTGATCACCGGCACCGCGCAGGCCGGGGTGGTGCACCAGATCGCGGGCAAGCTGCGCGCGGGCGCGGTCGGCGGCGTCAAGTACCGGCGGGTGGTGCTGGTCGGGCACTCCATGGGCTCGGGCATCGTGCTGCTGGCCGCGGCGCTGCACCACAGCGTGGACGGCGTGGTGTTCACCGGCATGACGCACTCGATGGACCTGCTGGCGCTGACCGGGATCTTCGTCAAGGGCATCACGCCCTCGGTGCTGGACCCGGTGCTCGGCAACCGCGGCCTGGACCCCGGTTACCTCACCACCTGGCCGGGCACCCGCGGGGTCTTCCACGAGGGCGGCGCGGTGGAGCCCGCGGTCGTGGACGCCGATGACGCCACCAAGGACCAGGTGGCCGCGACCGTGGTGGCCGACCTGCTGCCGTTCGGGTTCATCCTGCCGGTGTCCCTTGGCATCAAGGTGCCGGTGCTGATCGCCAACGGGGACAAGGACAACCTGTTCTGCGCGTTCTCCTGCAAGGACGAGCGGACGCTGCTCGCCAGCGAGCGGCCGTACTTCAGCCCGGAGGCGAAACTGGCCGTGCACCTGGTCCCTGGGGCCGGGCACGCGGTGGCGCTGGGCAAGGGCGCGGCGGTGCACCGGGATGCGATCCGCGGCTGGCTGCGGTCCACCTTCCCGGGTTGAGCGGGTCCCGATGACCCTGCCCATGCCGGAGAGCGGGCGGCCCCTGGGAGCCGTGCCGCTGTCTCCGGCCGAGCGCGCCAAGGCGCGGGCCCGGCTGGCCCGCAAGTGGGCCGGGCAGATCAGCACCACCGAGTACGTGCCGCAGGAACCCGAGGAGTTCCAGCGCGGCCTGGACGCGATGCTGGACGCGCTGGTCACCGCGGCCCGCGCGGAGCCGTTCCAGGCGCAGCAGGCCGCCGCGCACGGCGCCGGGCTGGTCGAGGCGGGCTGCACCGGCCCGGCGGCGTTGCAGCACACCATGGACGTGCTGGGCAAGGGACTGCTGGAGCTGCCCGAACTGGCAGGCTCGCCGCACAACCCGGCCAGGGTGGTGCAGTTGCTCGGCGCGCTGGCGGCCGGGTACAGCGAGGCGGTGCGGCTGCGCACGTTGTCCCAGCAGGACACCATGCTCAAGGCGCTGCGGGTGACCCTGCAGGACCGGAGCCGGGAGTTGACCCTGGCCAACGCCCGGTTCGAGCACCTGCTGGCAGGCACCAGCAGCGGGGTCGCGATCACTGACGCCGACGGCCGCATCCTGATGGTCAACGACGCGCTGGCCAAGATCCTGGGGCAGACCAACGAGGAGCTGCCGCCCGGTTCGCTGTTCGAGCTGAGCCACCCGGAGGACGTGGCCGCGCTGCGCAACGCCTACCGCTCGCTGCTGGAGGGCCGCAGCACCCGCACCCGCAACGAGCACCGGCTGGTGCGCGCCGACGGCGAGCGGATCTGGGCGGTGCTCAGCCTGGCCGCGGTGCGACCGGGTGAGCCGGGCAGCCAGGTGGTCGCGGTGCTGGAGGACAGCTCGGAGCTGAAGCTGTTGCAGAGCCAGATGAACCGCCAGGCCTTGCACGACCGGCTGACCCAGCTGCCGAACCGGCAGTACTTCGGCAGCAACCTGGAGCGGGTGCTGCGGCACACCGACCCGGCGGCCGGGATCACCCTGTACCACCTGGACCTGGACGGGTTCTCGCTGATCACGCACGGGCTGGGCAGGCAGATCGGCGATCTGGTGCTGGACACGGTGGCCCGGCGGCTCAAGGCCGTGGTGGCCCAGGAGCAGGCGATGGTGGCCCGCTTCGGCGCGGACGAGTTCGCGGTGCTGGTGCAGAACGGGCCGGGCACCCCGGACGTGGTGCGGATGATCGAGCGGATCACCGCGGCGCTGGCCGAACCGCTGTATGTGGGCGAGTCCGGCCTGGCCACCACCGCGTGCCTTGGCGTGGTGGACCGGCCCTCGCGGGACCTCTCCGCCGAGCAGCTGCTGGAGGCCGCCGAGCTGGCGCTGGCCAGGGCCAAGCGCAACGGCTGCGCGCAGTGGGCGCTGTTCGACCCGTTCCAGGACGCCAGGGACCGGGAGCGGGCCGGCCTGGCCGCCGCGCTGCCCGGGGCCTGGGAGACCGGCCAGCTGTCCGTGGCCTACCAGCCTTTGTCCACTATGGACGGATCTCGGGTGCTGGGTGTGGACGCGCTGCTGCACTGGGACCACCCGCGACGCGGTCCGGTGCGGCACGAGACGTGCGCGGACCTGGCCGAGCAGACCGGCCTGATCATGACCCTGGGCGTGGCCGTGCTGCGCCGCGCCTGCGCGCAGGTCCAGCAGTGGCGGGAGCAGGGCCACGACCTGCCGCTGCACGTCGCGCTGACCGCCAACCAGTCCGCCGACCCGGACCTGGTCCGCCATGTCCGGTCCATTGTGGACAGAACAGGGCTGCCGCCGGACCGGCTGTGGCTGGGCATGCCCGCGCCCGCGCTGCTCAACCCGGCCACCGAGGCCGCGGAGAACCTGCGACTGCTGGCCGCCGCGGGCGTGCACACCGAGCTGCTGGAGTTCAGCGCCACCGCCGCCGACCTGACCTGCCTGGAGGACCTGCCGGTGCGCGCGGTCCGGGTGGCCAGGGCGCTGGTGGACCGGCAGGCACACCGCACCGGGCCGGACTCGCTGGTGGCCAGGGCGTTGCGCGAGTTGTTGCGGCTGGTCAGGGAGACCGGGGTGACCGTGTTCGTCACCGGCGTCGAGCACGAGGCCCAGGCCGCCTGGTGGCAGTCGGTGGGGGTGGACGCGGCGCGCGGCGGGCATTTCGCCCCGGCCGGGCCGCCGGAGCGGATCCTGGACCTGCTGGACCCGCCGGGCTAGGCCCCGTCCGGATGAATCACTGGTCACCCTCCGCAGTGCTCAGGCGTGCAGATCACGCTCGGATTCCTGGATCTTCAGTCCGGGCGCGTGGAACGGCACACTGTCCGGCGTGGCACCGCATGAACTGACCGCGGCCGGCTGGCCCGCCCTGGACGTCCCCGCCGCCCGCCGGGTGGCCGAGGATGTGGCCGCGCGGCACGGCATCGGGGTGCGGGAGGTCTTCCGCTACACCTACGCAGGCCGCGGCGCGCCGGTGGCCGTCTTCGACGTGGCCGGGCGGGACTTCGCGCTGGTGCCGGGCGGCGCGGTGCCGCTGGGCTTCGACGAGCGGGGCTGGACGCCGAGCGAGGAGGAGATGGCCTCCTTCCTGGGCGATGAGGACGCGCTCTCCCCCGCCGCCGAACCAGTGCGCAGCACCCCGTACGAACCGGAGTTCGCCGACGCCGACCTCACCGAGATCCGGGCCAGGCTGGCCCGGCGCACCACCCGGCCGAGGGTGGTGGAACTGCCGCCGCTGCTGGTCGCGGTGGAGGCGGTGGCCGCGGGCTCGCGCGGGCACGCCGAGGTGGCGGCGGAACTGGCCGCGCTGGGCCAGCGGTTACCGGCGGCGGACGAGTGGGAACACGCGGCGGCCTGCGGTGCCCGCTCGCTGTTCCCGTGGGGCGACCGGTTCCCCAGCAGCGCCAACACGGTCGACCCCAGCGTGCCGAACCTGTTCGGCCTGCGCATCGCCCACCACCCCGACGAGCCAGAACTGACCGCCGACCCCGGCCTGGTCCTCGGCGCCTGCGCCCCAGGCGAGGGCCCCTGGTTCGAGGCCCGCCTCGCCCACGCCCCAGCCTTCCGCGGCGCCCCGGCAGGCGACCGCCCCCTCTTCATCCGAGCCGTCCTCCCGGTCTGACCGCACCCGGCGTGTTGGCCGAACTCGTACGCCGAGTTGGCCGTTGTTGTACGGGGTGTTGGCCGTTATTGGCGGGCGGGCGAAGTCTGGACGGGTAGCGGGGATGGGGAACCGTACGAGCACTGCTCTTGATCTTCGCTCTTGACTTCAGCCCGAAGATCAAAAAGGGATGGCCTCGCCGGCCGGGCAGACCACCGGAGGGGTGGGGCAGATCAAACCCCGGGATGAGCAGGTTGCGGGGCGGGGTTTGGGCTGCCGGGGCCGGTTCCAGCGTGGCTCCGAGGGCTCGCGTGCTCTCCGCACGGCCTTCCGCCAGCCAACCACACCTCACCGAGCGGCCCCAGTCGCGTTGGGCTGGCCGGGCGGCGGTTTGTGTTGCAGGGGCCGCTCGGTGAGGTGTGGTCTGCATGCTCCAGGCCGTACGGAGAACACGCGAGGGCCCTCGTCGTGGGGGTTTCACCCCTCCGCCCCGTCCCGCCCTGTCCCACAACGGCCAACGTGGCGTACGAGTTGGGCCAACTCGCCGTCCATAACGGCCAACACGC